>JAFZNL010000293.1 GCA_017550925.1 Lachnospiraceae bacterium
ACCGTCACCATCCGGTCCGGATCGGGCGCCGGCTGCTCGCCAAAGTCATCGCTGAAGGGATCCCCCTGGGGCATTTCCCCGAAAAGTGCAGAAACAGACGGATCCTCTTCCGCTCGGGAAGGCTCACCGTCTCCATAGGGATCAAAACCATATTTTGCAATGGGGTCATTGCTATCCGGCTGTTCCGGCGGCAATTCCCCCACTTTTTCCAAAAACAGGGCATCTGAATCGATCACGTGGACATTTTCCTGCTCCACATTCACGTAAGATGCCTTTAATATCTTGTTTCCACTCCTAGACAACAATCTCGTCACCTCCGCCTCTGGAGATTACGATCTCGCCTGCATCCTCTAACTTACGGATGATATTAACGATCTTCTGCTGCGCTTCCTCCACATCCTTCATACGGACAGGACCCATGAAGTCCATATCCTCCTTGATCATGGAAGCCAGACGTTTCGACAGGTTGTTGAAGATCGCATTCTGAACTTGCTCGTTTGCACCCTTCAAGGAAATTGCCAGATCGGAATTTTCCACATCACGCAGCACACGCTGAATCGCGCGGTCGTCGAGAAGCAGGATATCCTCGAAGACGAACATTTTCTTGCGGATCTCGTCTGCCAGCTCGGGATCCTCGATTTCCAAAGTCTCCATGATATGCTTTTCTGTTCCGCGGTCTACCGTATTCAAAATTTCGACAACCGCGTCTACGCCGCCGATAATGTTGTATTCCTGATTGACCAGGGAAGCCAGTTTTGTTTCCAAAATTCTCTCCACCTCCTTGATGACATCGGGTGAAGTCCTGTCCATGGTAGCAATACGTTTTGCCACGTCTGCCTGCCTGTCAGGCGGCAGTGCGCCCACGATCTGAGCCGCCTGGGTGGGTGCCAGATAAGACAAGATCAGCGCGATGGTCTGCGGATGCTCGTCCTGGATAAAGTTCAGAAGCTGGGATGCCTCTGCTTTTCGCACAAACTCGAAAGGCTTTACCTGCAAAGACGCTGTCAGGCGGCCGATAACCTCCATAGCCTTTTCCGGTCCCAGAGCACTTTCCAAAAGCTCCTTGGCATAACTGATACCACCCTCTGCGATATACTGCTGTGCCAGACAGATTTCATAAAACTCCTTGATCACCTGATCCTTCACCGCCGTGGTGATGGTCTTAGTGTTTGCGATCTCCAGAGTCAGCTGTTCAATTTCTTCTTCCTTTAAATGCTTAAAGACCTGAGCTGATTTCTCAGGTCCAAGCGCGATCAACAAGATCGCCGCTTTCTGCACGCCGGTTATTTCCGGTTCGGCAACTCCTCTCGCCAAATTGATTCCCTCCTACATGACATCTATCAAAAGAGGCTTCCCCCTCTTAGATCACTTCTACCATTCTTCCTCAAGCCAGTTCCTCAAAAGGTTCGCTACCGCCTCCGGATTCTCATCCACAAACTTCTCTATCAGCTTGCGTTCCTCTGATTTGCCCTCAAGCTCCAGATCTTCAAGCTCTTCCTGAGGCGTTGACTGCAAAAGCGTTTCCACGGAAAGTTCCTCTTCCGGCTCTTCCTCCTTCTGTGTCCGCATCGAACGGATCACAACGAAGGCCAGGATACCAAGGATCAGTACGATCAGCAGGATCTGTACGATATCTGCCACTTTGATCTTGCTGCCTTCCTTGTCAATGAAAACAGGCACTTCATAAGCAACGATGGTGATGTTCTCCTGGGCGATTCCCGTTGCAGTATGTACCACGCTGTACAGATCTTCGTCCACCGTCAGCTTTGTCTGCTCGCTGTTCGCCGCCTTATACTCATCCCAGCTCATGTCCACCAGAAGCCCCTGTGCTTCCACATCCTCCTGACGAATGGGATGCAGCTTCTTGGCTGTCACCGAAATGGATGACGAATCATACTTGATAAGTCCCGCCGGAACCGTCTGCTTTTCCACGAACTCGTTGGGCAGATACTTCCTTGATTCCTCAGACACCGTCTGACTGGAATCGTTAGCATTTTCGATCACATAAGTCGAACCGTTTTCTCCGTTGGAATCTGTTCCCGGCACGCCACCGGTGGAACCCTGGGATTCCGAATTGTAAATATCCTCGCTCGCCAAAAGTCCCTGGGTGGAACCTTCCGGCGAAGAATAATCATGCCTTGTTCTTTCATAGGACGAAAAATCAAGCTCTAAGTTTGTTGCAACTTCAATGGAATCATAAAGATTTGTTCCCAGCAAAACTCCCCGGACTTCATTTTTCACCAGCTGCTCCGCCTGAGTCTTGGCTGCCAGCTGCGTACTTGTGCCGCCCACGCCGCCGTTACCACTCATGATCTCGCCTGAGAACAAAAGATTTCCCACCGTATCGATGATGGTGATATTGTCCGTCGTATCATTTCCCAGCGCCGTTGCAATAAAATGTGCCAACGCCGCCGCCTGGTCAGACTTCATCTCGCCCTCAAGGTCCAGAACCACCGATGCGGAGGAAGATGCCTTTTGGGAGATCAATGTTCCGTCATCATCCGGAACCGTCAGGGTCACATGCGCTTCCTTGATCAGCTCGTTTGCCAAAAGATCCTGCTCCAGCTTATTTTCTTTATAATACACATACCGTTTTTGCTTGTCAGACTCTGTCGTAGAAAAACCGCCGTCCGTCACATCGGTGATGGAATACCCTACTGTCGGGATGTCATTTGCACCAAGCAACAGATTCACCTTGGACTCGTCTTTTTTCAAAACCGAGACTGTCAGCGCATCCTCTGAAGTTTTGTATTCAATGGATTCACCATCCAGCAAAGCAGTGATCGCGGATGATTCCTTCGCGCTCTCGCACCTGGCGATGACCACATATTCCGGTCTGGTCAGGGCATACGTCAAAATAGCGATCGCCAAAACGGCCGCCGCTGCACTTGATACGATAATGGTTTTTTGCTTGGGGGTGAACTTATTCCACCACTCCACAATCCGCTGCCATAAGGCACGTAAACGATCCTGCATGTGTGCTCCTTATATAGTGGTTTAGATATAAGCCGATTGCTCCGTGCTTCGCACTCTCGCAATCGCCACAGCCATTCGCAAATCGCCCCGCTCATTCCATTCGCGTGACTTCTTTGCTTCATGTCTGTTGGGTTGCCATATGTCCATGCATCCGCTCGTGCAAGCACGGCGTATGCATGCCCGCATGGCAACGCTTATATCTGCATATTCATCAGTGTTCTGTACGATTCGAGAAATTTATCCCTGACCGCTACCGTGTATTGCAGCGCGGTAGACGCCTTCTGGAGAGCAATGGTCAGGTCATGGGTGGATTCGGTCTCGCCAAGGGCAAGCCGTATCTCCTCATTCTCTGCATCAGAAACGTAAGCATTGGTCTGGTTGATACTTTTGAGCGCAGCATCAAAAACAGACGCAAACGCATCCGTATTCTTATCATCGCTTGCGATCTGCCCACGCATCTGATCTGTGCGCATCTGATTATAGATCACGCCACTATTTACATGATACAGATTATCAATTGCCATTGCTATCTCCCCTTACCGCGGCCATCAAGCCGTGCTCTCGCCTACGTTATATTGATACCCCGATTGCTCCGCAGCTACGCTGCTCTCGCAATCGCCGCCGGCCTTCGAAAATCGCCCCGCTCATTCCATTCGCGTGACTTCTTTGCTTCAGTCCGGCGTAACCGGCAAATGTCCGGCTTGCTATCCATGCAAGCATGGCTATCTAGCCAGACGCTTGCCGGTGTATCAATCGCTGTATCAACCACCAGCCATCTCTAACCCTTTGCTTGCCATATTCTTGCTGGCCTGGAAAGCCGTTGCATTCGCTTCATAAGAACGGCTCGCCGAGATCAGGTTCGTCATCTCCGTCATGACGTCTACATTCGGATAGGTCACATAACCGTTCTCGTCCGCATCCGGATGCGCCGGATCATAAGCTTTTTTCATATCCGTTTCCTGATCTTCAAAGGTACCGATCACGCGCACGCCTTTCCCACGATAAGAACCGGTCGCTTTGGAAAAAGCATCTGCAAAATGCGCGCCCGTTCCCTTTTCTTCAAAAGTCACGATCTTACGCCGATAGGGCGTTCCGTCCGCCGTCCTTGTGGTATCCACGTTGGCGATATTCTCTGAAACCACATCCATACGGTAACGCTGTGCTGTCAGACCGGAGGCATTGATATCAAATGAACTGAATAAACCCATAAGTATTCTCCTTTAAGCCTTATTTCATTACCATCTGCAATCTCGAAAATTCCTGATTCACACTTTGGATCAGCGCGTTGTACTTCAGCTGGTTGCTGGCAAGTTCCGTATTCTCCGTATCGATATCTACATTGTTACCATCCATACGATAAGAGAAATCTCCGTGATCCACATATGTTCCGACTTCCAGCCTCGAAGTCATCAGCCGATTCACCTTCTGGTCCACCGTCACATACCGTGCATCCCGCATCTCCCGCTCTAAAACATCCTCGAAATTCACATCGATCCGCTTATATCCCGGTGTATCCACATTGGCAATGTTATTGGCAATCGCTTCATTGCGGAGCCAGGAAGCATCCGCTGCCTTATCGAGTACCTTTACATAATCATATACATTCGAATTTAACATATCTCTATCCTCGCTCACTTACGCATTTTCCGGAGCGCTCAAGGTTACATAACACCTCACCACTCTATTATAATGCAAAATAACAAAAACACAAGGTTTTTTTACAAAAAACACAATATATAGTGGAACAACAAAAAAAGGATTCGCAATTTCTCACAAATCCTTTTGTTCATCGGGATATCCTTTTCCCACTATGTATTTATGCCGATTGCCTTTTCGTGATACCTTTACATCTAATCTATCGGCATAAAATCCCGGTTTCATTATACCCGTCTGTCGCTTTCTGCAATCTATTGCCAACCACCGGACGCTTTGCCCGCGATCGCATCACTTCTTCTGCTTGCGGCTCTCCTCTAATTCCTCATACACATACTCATTGGAAATCTTGATAAAAGTACCTTTCATGCCTGAAGAACGCGACTCGATCACGCCGGCGCTCTCAAACTTCCGCAACGCGTTAACGATCACCGACCTTGTGATCCCGATGGAATCCGCGATCTTCGATGCCACAAGGATGCCCTCGCTGGCGCCGCCCAGCTGCTTAAAGATATTGTAGATCGCCTCAAGCTCCGATTGCGATAAAGTGCCGATAGCCGACCGGACTACTGCTCTGCCCCGCATTTCATCCGCGCTCTCCTCGTGAACGCTTCTCAGCATTTCAAGACCAACTACCGTTGTGCCGTACTCACACAGGATAATGTCATCGATCTCATATTCATCCCGCAACTTGTATATAAAAAGCGTGCCTAATCTCTCTCCGGCGATCTCGATCGGAGAGATCAATGCCTTGTATGGCATATCACTTTGCACCTCGAAACCAAGGGTCGCCAAATTCACATTTTCCTTCGTGGAAAGAACACTCAGAAAACGGTCTGTCAGATTGGTATCAACAAAAGTCCCCACCTTGTTTTCGATCAGATTATTCAGCAATGGAATGGACGGCCTTGCCCCGATTCCTAAAACCTTACCCTTTTTACTGATCACAAGAACATTAGAACGCAGGATATCTCCGAGCACATCACAGATATCATTAAAAACTACCTTGGAAGAATTGTTATTATGCAAAAGCCTGCCGATCTTTCGCGTTTTATCCAAAAGCTGAATACTGCTCATTGACCATACCCCCTGCCATCCGGCGCTGTGATTGCTGAATTGCGAAACATCCCCGGCCTCCGCAAAACATACCTTCTCTTTTCGTACATTAAAAAATTCCCCAAATAGCGTACATGTAATTATAACACTATTCCGAGGAATTTTCAATCAACTTATTTATTTTGTCGGAATTTTCTGATAATTTATACCAATTCCTTCAGCTTATGTCCTTCATGCATTCTCCGTAGCCTTCTTGGGCATCTGCCATACCATATAATCGCATTCCGGATTGTTGATACAGCCATAATACCTGCGTCCCTTCCTGGTCCGCTTGGCAACAATATCCGCGCCGCACTTCGGGCAGGCAATGCCGATCTTCTCATAATAAGGTTTTGTATTGCGGCACTCAGGGAAACCGGGACATGCCAGGAATTTCCCGCTGGGACCATACTTGATCACCATCATCCTGCCACAGTTCTCACACTGCACGTCTGAAACCTCATCCTCAATCTTCACGGAAGCGAGCTCCTTCTCAGCCTTCTCCACCGCATCATGCAGATCCGGATAAAAATTCCTGATCACGGTCTTGTATTCCACATCCCCTGTCTCCACTGCATCAAGCAGTGATTCCATGGTCGCTGTAAAATTCACATCCACGATAGATGGAAAAGCATCCTTCATCAGCTTGTTGACAGCCTCACCAAGCTCCGTCACATACAGACTCCGCTTCTCTTTTGTAATATAATGCCTGCCCATGATGGTCGAGATCGTCGGCGCATAAGTACTCGGCCTGCCGATTCCCTTTTCTTCCATGGCCCGCACCAGACTTGCCTCTGTAAAATGCGCGGGAGGCTGCGTAAAATGCTGCTCCTGGTCGAAACCGACCGCCGAAAAAGCATCCCCTTTCTTCAGCTTTTGCAGACACTTGCCGATATCTGTCTTCTTTGCCTTCCTGCGCAGTTCATCCAGTGCCGCATTCCCGGATGAAGAGCCGCCTTTTCCGTCGCCTGCACCGGCGGTCTTCTTCGCTGCGCCTGTGCCCTTGCCCTCTTCTACCGGAAGCGCATCATCATGATCTTCCTGCTCTTCTGCCTCTGTATAAATATGCATGAATCCGGCAAACTTCAACGCAGAATCCGCTGCTGTAAATACATAACCATCCTTCTTTGTGGTAAACTTCGCAGAGATCGTTGCATAAACCGCTGCCGTCATCTGAGATGCCGTAAACCGCTTCCAGATCAGCTGATACAGACGCAGCAGATCCCGCGGAAGAACATTCTTCAGATCCGTCGGAGTGCGTTCAATATCTGTAGGTCTGATCGCCTCATGGGCATCCTGCACCTTCTTTGCGCCGTCGCCGCTTCCCGCTGCGCCGCCGGAAGATACCGCATTTCCTACATACTGTGCCCCATAATTATTTGTGATAAAATTCCTGGCAGCCGCCTGCGCCTCTGCCGAGATACGGGTCGAATCCGTACGAAGATAGGTGATCAGCGCTACCGTGCCGCTTCCCTTGATCTCCACGCCTTCATAGAGCTGCTGTGCCAGCCGCATTGTCTTTTGTGCGGAAAAATTGAGCGCCTTACTTGCTTCCTGCTGCAAAGTAGAAGTCGTAAACGGTAGCGGAGCCTTGCGAACACGCTCACCGGTCTTTAATTCTGTTACCTCAAAAAGATCGTCTTTGCAAGCCTTCACGATCGCAGTGGTCTGATCGCCGCTCTTCAGATCTGCCTTGCCGTCTTTATCTGCACTGAAACGCACCGGCAATACCTGTCCTGCAGCACCTGCTTTCAGAAAGGCATCCAGGGTCCAGTATTCTTCCGGCGTAAATGCCGCAATCTCATCCTCCCTGTCACAGATCATGCGAAGTGCCACAGACTGCACTCGTCCCGCAGAAAGGCCCCGTTTGATCTTGCCCCAGAGAACCGGCGAGATCTGATATCCCACCAGTCTGTCAAGGCCGCGGCGTGCCTGCTGCGCATCCACCAATGACATATCGATCTGACGCGCATTCTTCAGTGATTCCTTGACTGCATTTTTTGTAATCTCATTAAAAGTGATCCTGTAGACAGGCTTATTCTGTTCCTCTAACTTCAGCGCTATACCCAAATGCCAGGAGATTGCTTCACCCTCACGGTCCGGGTCGGTTGCCAGATAGATCTTGTCTGCTTTCTTTACTTCTTTTCGAAGAGATGCCAGCAGATCCCCCTTCCCACGGATGGTAATATATTGAAAATCAAAGTCATGGTCTACATCGATCCCCATACGGCTTTTGGGCAGATCCCTTACATGTCCGCCGGATGCCATGACCGTATAATTCGTACCCAAAAATTTTTTGATCGTCTTCACCTTTGCCGGCGATTCCACAATTACCAGATACTTTGCCATTTCCTGCTCCTTATATCCTTAGATTGATCATCCGAAATACTGCTGTGGCTGCCAAGTTTCTACTATAATTTATATGTATAAGTAAAACCCAAGCCGCACCGCTACAAACTATACACCAAAAAAAGAGCCGTGTAAAGAATTTTCTTTACACGGCCCTTTGATTCTTAACTCTTAGTTCAGTCTCAACAGACTTGTCTTGGTAACTCTCAGCTTCTCAACACCATAGTTCTGAGGATCGGTATCAGAAGGATTCGTTACAATGGTCTTACCTGTCATAGCGGATACACTGTAGAAGATCGAGTGTACTTTCGCATAGATCGTGAAGTCCGCATTCGTATTCAGATAATTCATCGGCAGGTAGATTGCATAGGTCAGACCGCTATGGAGTTTATCAAACTTATTTGTGGTTGCATTCCTGCTAAGCTCAGTCGTCAGCGCACCATTCGTATCGGCCTCAAACAGTCTGATCTGATCTGTCACATCCACAACAAAGTCGGAATCCGTATTGCCGAAACCATCAGCGTACTGCAGCCATTCGGTTGTTCTGTTACCTGCATTCGTTGTCACAGATGCAACTGTGGTATCATTCCGCATAGAACTTGTCTGCAGGAAGAACTTCAGATCCAGTTCCTTAGAACCTCTGACGAAGTTATTATCTTCCAGTCGCAGGTAAACGATGGTACCATTTGCTTCCTGTCCTGCCGTTGTATTCGGATCAACGAACTTGTACTTATAATTTCCGTCCGCATCCTTCACTACGGAAGAGTTCACTGTTTCATCCTGTGTTACATTACCATCATACGGAACAGCAATATTGGTAATCTCCGGTGCATCTAATGTATGGTTTTCATAGAATCCAACCCTCGGCCGGATGAATTTGCTCTTGTATGCGGCAAACAGCGTATTTACAAAGAGCTGTGCTTCATACTCGGAACCTGCCGTTACGGATGAATGGCCGGCACCTGTGTAGGTAACATTACCTTTGTTATAGATGTAATATGCATCTGCAGGTCTGACGCCGCCGGAGTTCACTCCGAACGGATCTGATCCTGATGTATTCGTTCCAAGGGTATACCATACAACGCAGTCAGACTCACCGTCATTATCATCATCTGCATCCATATCCAGTTCGAAATACTGGTTATGTGTTGTTGCAACCTTGAAACTTGCCGGGATCGCATACGGGAAGGATGTCAGCTGACCTTCATTCAATTTATCTACCGTATAAGTACCTGCATTCAGGTTTCCGCTGCCCCATTTAAATCTGTTATTATACTTCACAAAGGTCTGTGCTCCGCTGTCATTATACATATAACGGTTCATAGACAGAACCGAATCTCCTGCCTTATATGCCGACAGCGTATTTCTCAGTGAACCGGGTTCATAAGCCGGCGTCTTTCCTGTATTCTCAACTGCTTCAAATACGCCGCCGTCAGCCGCTCTCGTATAATTTACATTCGTGAATAAGCTGTTCATCGCATTCGCCGGTGCAGTTTTGACTCTGTTCAGAAGCGAATATGATCCGTCATTCTCCGGAATAATGTAATCCGTAACGCCATACTTATCCATTCCTACAAGGTCACGCAAAGCATAGAAATGTCTGGAATCCGGCATCACCGTATTGAACATGATGAAGTCATGGGTCAGCAGAACCGGATTACCGTTCTCGATATAAGCCTGCAAACCATCCGTTGCAGTCTGCGTACCAAACGGTGCGTAGTTATCACCGAAACCGAGAACGATCATGCTGGCACCGACAATATTATCTGCTGCATCGATCACGTATTCGTCAAAATACTGCTGACCAAATTCAGCTGCCGTCAAAGAAGGATCCGCATTATGCGCTGCCGTATATTTATTATTGAAATCCGTCTGGAAGGTATTGGTATCGATCGTATCGATATATACCTTATACCCCGGCATCTTATTCAGATATTTACCAAAACGGCTTCCGTTATTTCTGGTATGGTTTGTTTCACTGGTGTACAGCTGTGTCTCCAGGTTCAGTGTACTCGAAGTATGGTTGATCTGAAGGATCTTAATAACCTCATCACCATCCATGGGCTTGGCCACCGTGTTGCCCTGAACAGAAGCATGGGCTGCACTGACTGTCTTATGATCCACCGCAAACTTCCACGCCAGATAACCGGAATAATCATCATCAACTGCTCGCTTTAGTTCATATTCCACATCCTTCTTCAGTGCATAATACTCTGAATCATCCGGATCTCTGTCCGCTTCTGCTCCGCTCGATTTCACGCGGATCGTCACGTCGGTAATATCCTCTGTTTCCTTTGAGTACTTACCGTCATTATTGATATCCAGATACAGATGCGGCCTGAACGTTGAATCTGCGGACATACCGGAGATCTCGGAATTGATCACAAAACCGAAAGTCAGGTATCTGTGGCCATTGGAATCTGCAGTCAGATATTTTACAGTCGTCGGATCGATAACCAGCGATCCGGGGCTCAGCTCATAATCATAAGCCTGCGGAACCTGTGTCATGGTCAGGCTCACCCTCTGTTTCAGGATATATTTCTCAAGTGTTTCCTGTGCAACGATTCCTCTCTTAACATCTTCGCAGCTGATCAGGTTCTGGCAGGGCTCAAAGAACGTAGTACCATCATAGCTGTTTACATATTCGCCGTTTTGTCCGTATTTATACTGGTAGCGATAACCCAGTGCGTACTCGAACAGCTCATACATATAAGAGGAGTTATCCATTCTGCCCTTATCAGTTTTGCTGTTATCATTCGGTTTCTTGACAGCAGTCGGATTTACTTCCCTTTCCTGCGCACCTGCTGTATCAGTTGTTGTCATCAGCTCCTTATCACAAAGGATCAGGTTGCCGTTATCCAGGAAAGCTTCCAGTTTCGACAGCTTATCTTTCGTGATATCTCTGGAGCCATATCTGTGCCACTTTGTATCCGGTGTCATAAAGTGATCCATACGCGCTTCATTCACTCTGGTCATACTACCCTGCGAATAATATACATTTCCATACATGGCAGTATTCTGCGTATTTGTAGATGCGCCGGTGGTAATTCTGAACTGCGGCAGGGATTTCTTTACTTTTGCGGTCACTGACATTCCTTCATACGCCGCCGTGCTGGTTGCCGCATCTAATTCTTTCCTGGTATCTATCTGTTCTTCATAATAGAGATCGCCTCTTTGTACTCCGATATAGATGATATCGTAGGTCTCGATCAGGTCTTCATTATGACCGTTAAACTCATCCACGTTCATGGATGTGAACCGGATATCATCGATCTTTTTCTGATAATACTCACTCAGATAGTTCGCTGCAAATTCATCACGATTCTTCTTATATGTATCTGCCAGATATCCATACTCCTCAGATTTCGAATCGACCGGATTATACAGGAAGGAATTCACAGGCTCAATCTCAAGAATATGCAGTGTCTCCTTCAAAAGGGTCAGCGGATTGCCATCGCTGCAGAGGATATACTGAATCGCCACGGCCGGTGATACGTAAGTTGGCATCTGTCCGTCTGTAGAGTTCTTATTCGTTGTCGATATATATTCCAGCACAGCTGCAAAACCATTTGCTGCTACTTCCGACGTATATGCATTACTGAAATCACCGGTACAGAACAGATCTCCTGCATCCGTTTTCGATCTTGAAGCCGCATAGTCAGCAACATGATGATCATATACATATACGTTTCCGTTTACAAAGTTATGGGACGGAACATCGATCATGTTATCCTTTAAGTATTTCAGGAATTCGTCTGACAGATTGTTCGGATCTGCCAGCGTGATCTTTGTTTTTCCGGTGGTCGAATCCGTGGATTCTACCAGATCACTGCCATACAGCGCATAGGCACTGCTGATGGAATCATTCAGCCATAACAGGCGGCACAGCTTATCCACGTTTAATTCTTTTCCGCCGGAATATGCCTTATAGTCCATCATAACGGCTTTATGATCGTTTACTTCCTGATCAAAGATCGCCGCCATGACCGCCGGCTTTAAGTCTTTTGTTTCTGAGAATACTACCCCGGCATCTTTATTTGAACTCGAGGAAATATAGATCAGGTTTGCATTGTCAATATCATCCGTATTGACTTCATTCGCCGGTTTTACATTATATTCAATCTTTGAATTTGCGTATTCAATCCTACTTCCGAGCACAAATTCACGGAATGCGTCATTAGAAAAGAATCTGTAATTCTGGTCATTTGACATATAAATCGGATCATCCGTGCTGTAACCGAGATAATAATGTCTTGCCGGATCCGGCACTTCATCAATTCTGATCGCCGTAAAATTCAGATTACCCGTGTTTGTATCATTTCTCGTAATATACGGCACGCCAGTCGACGAAGTCGGAAGTTCCTGGCCCGCCCTGATATCCGTGACAAGGGTCTTGACGGTGATTACAAAATTTCCATCTGCATCCTCTGTGTATCCTTTCTCAACTGCATTTTCACTGACAGTTTTGACTCCATCCGCATCAGCTGCCCAGGTATCTACCGTATTACCACTAACGGTTTCCTGCGTAACCTGATAAATACCGCCATCATCACCCATAGTATAACCATCGGCAATGTTATAAGCGCCATGATATGCATTATCATCACCGAGCTCAGCCAATGAATAGGTACCTGATACAAGGATGAAAGTATCCGGAAGCAGATATGGCGTTGTATTCTTATAGGTATCGCTGAAAACCTGCGCGGATTGCGTACCGCCATAATATGCAAAGATCGGATATTCTTCCACGCCGCTAGCACCTAAACGGTCATCCTTGATCAAACCATATTCCCAATAATTATGGATCGTATCGAGATCAGGATTATCATTCAGCGCATTAAATGTCCTTTCCGTCAATGCCATGCCATAGGTAGCGGAAGTCGGCGACTGAATTGCGATATCTACATACCCTGATGGGGTTGCTTTCGGCGACCTGGGGCCGCGCAGAAAATAACCCATTTCGGAATACTTGTTAAAGTTCTTCGCGGTCTCATACTGGAATGTATTGCTCATTACCTCACTCGACGGCGTGATCTCGAGAATCTTCAGAACCGTATTACCGTCGCTTACAGGGAATTTCTGCGTAATGCCATCAAATACCTTGACCGCCTGTGCCTCCTGCACGCCGCTCAAAGTACCTGTCAGGAACATGACCGCAGCCATGGTAATCCCGGCAAATCCCATCCCTATTCTTTTGAGTGCTGTGTTCTTTTTCATCATAACTCTCTCCCGTCCTGCCTACTGCAGTCTGTCACGCCAATTCCGTGCTTGATCAGTGTTGTTTCTCATTAGGTCGTCGGTACCCAAGATTTACTTGTCGGACTGTATTTATACTTCTTGCTTCCATAGTTCAGATACAGATAACTGCCCTGTGAATAAATGCCGGCCGTGATCGTATTTCCGTTCGCATCCAGTCCCGTAATGGTGGACGGTCCGTTCGGCTGATTACTGATGGTCGTCGGGAATTTCAGTCCCGTTTCCGTGGACGTACTGTCTTTTGTCGGGAAGTATACATCTGCTCCTTCCACATTTACGGTGATCACCTTGTAATCCGTATAGGAAGCCGCATACTGGCCGATTTTGATCCTGTAATAATCATCCGCGGTCAGGCGCAGGGTGATCGGATCCGTCATATATTTCCCACCCGCTTTGGCGCTCAGGGTCACTGTTCCTTCATCCACAAAGGTATCCGCATTACCATAACCGGTCATCATGCTGATGGTAAAGTCTTTATTCACACCACCCTGGCCTTCTTTCAGCAGGTTGTTTGCCATATCGCCGGCAGTATCCGTATTCTTGCCAAGGTATGCACCAAAATAATACATACCGCTCTTCGGCTCCATCAGGTTATAGTACTTTGTTGTAACCGAAATGTTTTTACTCTTACCTTTTGCCAATACGATGATATCGGATGTCGGAGAAACTTTACTGGTCACTACCGGTTTCGGCGAATAGGTACAATCCTTCTGAAGTTCTGTCAGCTGGCTGACTGAACATCCAAGTGCGGCAGCTGCTTGCGCCTTATATTCGCTAAGCCCCTGTCCGATGATGCAATAAGGCTTCGTTGCATCATTGGTCGTATAACCCATTACGTAATGGATCAGTACATTGCCATCGTAGAAGTTCTTCTTCTGGTCTCCGGAATAGGAGAATGCATTATAGTCCAGATACAGTCTGATCTCCCCGTTCGAATCCGTTGAAATCTTCACCTTGCTGGCACCGTGGTCTGCTTCTGAAGAGTTGCCGACACCATCCACCATTGTCACTGCAAAGAACTTCACTTCATTGACAGTCGGCACATCATCCTGAGGGTAAGGTTTCTCACCATAATACAGGCTGCTGATATTGGTACGGTATCCACGGCTGTATGCACCGTCAGCATTACTTGTCCTGGTGCTCGGCAGGATACCGAAGATCTTCTCTCCGTATACCGTATCATCATACTCGGAATAAGCCGTTACCTTAAATGCGAAATCATTGGTTGCGCCCTTACCAAGCTGTACAACATTCGTTGTCAGATTAGTGCCCGGATTTACAAGCCTTGCAATATTTGCGTCATTGACTACAGCCCAGTCACTGTCGCTTCCGTCATATCTTCTCGATTCCAGTTTCCAGGTCACGCCCGTCAGATCCAATACATTGACAAGTTCCGGCTTCGCCCTGAAGGAGATACTCTGACCTCCACCGTATGTAACATAGAAATCTGCCTCATTTGCTTCATGGCCGTTATAAGGATTCTCTTCATAGATCTCATCCCAGTCCTTGATATTCGGAGAAGGGTTAGGGTTTACAGACACGCTGCGGCACATACGCAGATTAACGGTTCCGTTCGCGGTTACAGCAGGTGTTGTCTTATTCTCGCCATTCTTTGTATAAGCACCGACTGCACTGACTCTCACATTATAGGAAGTCATTGCTTTCGAAAAGTCTACATTGGTAACATTCAAAAGCGCAGTATCCTCCGTGCCGGCGATGGACGCCCATCCGTCAGAACCTGAATCAACTGACCAGGTATAAGAGATCTTATCACGGCTGATGGTACCGGTCGGGAATGCCCTGTATCCAACCTGCGGTGAAGTGGCATCAAATGTCAGATAGGAGTCCGCTGAGCTTGTGGGATTTGACTTATAATATCTGCCGAAAAGCCTGTTGTTCTTGATATCAATATAGATTCTGGGCGGCTCCATTGTCAGTCTGTTCAGCGTCGGATCAGCATCCGGATCTTCCACAGTCGCCGTTGCGGGAAGTTCCTGATTTCTGACATAAACCTGATAATCACCGTGATATGTCTGGCCTCTCTTCTCAATCAGCATATCGTAGCTGACAATACTCTCATTTCCGTAGCGGCTCAGATCCACATCAAAAGAGCTCACATATTCACCAAGCAGCGACGTTGTAGTTGTTGTGCCGCCGCCACCATCCGGCTCTTCCGTAACAAGATAAACTTCTTTTCGGGTATTATCATATACTACCCTGTACGTAGTCATACTTCCGTCAGCATTGATCGTCTGTACGATCAGGAACTTATTCGGATCCGCATCAGGCGTGATCGTGATATTGTTCCCGTATGCATCCACGCGGTTATATGTTGCTGCGAGCATTCCGACCGCTGTCGTGGGATCATCAATAATATTCTTTGAATCGATCAATATATCGGAAATGGAATTCGCCACCAGCTGGGATTCCGATTGCAGCTGCGATTCCGCACTGGTTCTTGAATACATGCCTGAGGACGAATTCATCATTGTAAAGATCATCACTCCCAAAGAGCCAAGAACTGCTATTGCAATAATCAGCTCCAAAAGTGAAAAACCCTTCTGCTTCTTACTCATTCTCATTTTTTTCATTCCGGACACTCCTTTAATCCCGCTTTGTGGCCTTGTGCACCAACTCTTTTGCTCAATTTGATTATTGCCTGCTTATTATCTTGTTCTGTTGATCACCTTGCCGGTGGCCGGGATCAACTGTATCTGATATACCTTATTTGCTGAGGAGTAACACTCTATATATTCCACCTGTGATAGCCCCGCAGTCGGAGACGGAGATGACAACATCGCTCCGGTAGATCTGTTAAAGCAAATCGTCAATGCTCCGGTAGCCTCATCACCAATTTCCGTTGTCGTAATACTGTTTCCGCCATACCTGATACCGATCCTTGCACCGATCTCCACTGCATCTTCCGGTGTTCCGTTCACATAGGTCTTCCGATAGATCTTCTTTCCGTCCTTATAGACAACCATATAAATATCGCCATTGTTTACCGCTTTCGAAAGTGTTTTTACTTTCAATTCAGAGATGGAATTTGCAAGCAGATTCTTGCATTTTCTGGCCCTGTAGCCGTTCAATGCATCAATATTATTGGCCATCAATCCCAGAAGAACGCTCAGTATCGCGACAGCTACTATCAGCTCCACCAAACTGAAACCCTTCTGTACACTTCTTTTATCGGAACGATTTGCGTCTGCCATTACTCTTTCCTCCAATTGGTGTAGGTGATGTACTTACCTAAGGATCTGTTTTCGTCTTCCAGTCTTTCCTCTTCCGTAACTGTTCCGGTTCCGCCCATGCTCTCATCTCTTCCCACATCAGGAACAAACATGTCAGAAAGCTTGATGACGGTAGAGCCATTCTGAATCGCAAGATTCTTCAGGGCTGTCTTAACCGGCGTCTTCTTACGGTTGATCTCGCCGCACATCGGTCCGATCACGACATTCTTTCCTGCGATCGCGAGTCCGTCAAATTTTTTGTCCAGATAAATATTGCCGGATGCTACAATAACGATGATATCACTATCCGATGAGTCGCCGAAGGTATAATCACCGTCAACAACAATGGCCTTGTATCCGGGTGAATCACCACTGATGGTAATGTTGGTTCCCGAACCGGTCCACAGTTTGTCAAACACTCTTGTTGAACTGAAGAACGGACTTGATATCTTATCGGTCTTCACAATGTTTTCAAACACACCGGGATCCGTAAGATCCGAAGGCGCAACAGCCGGCTGTGTTGTATAGAGTCTGTTGAAGTACTCTTCTGCCTTATTTGTGGAAAGATCCTGCAGTCTTGATGTCCTGATAGCCGAAGTGTTGACATTGTTTTCGATCATCTGTAGCGCACCTGCATTATCATAATAGAATAGATTTCCGCGAAGTGTCAGATTCGGATAATCATCACCGTTCTTGGTCAAAAGCGTCGTACCGAACGTGGAATGGTCTTTATTATAGTAGGGCGCGATCAGACTGTCCACCTGAGTCGGGTCTTCATCATAAAGCCCCTTCAGGAAAGCTGCCGCATTCTGCTCATCCGATCCGAAATCCAGGTATAAATATACGAGAACCGTGCCATTGATCCGCCTGTAAACCGCTTTATACTGTGTCGTATTCGCATCTCCGAGCCGTGACCAGCTTACAACATCATATCTGGGCTTTTCAAGTCCGTCTACCGGATCAGTATAAGTCGTATTTTTCAATCTTTCAAACTCATCCCTGCTCATGGGGTTCTTGCCGAGCCACATCTCATTCGTTGTCTTATCATAACCGATGCAGTTTGCAGGGATCAGATACAGCATCTGCTCTGCCCTTGCACCCATGGCACCACCCATCAGAAGGTCCTGTGAATTCTGCGGTACATAGGTATCTTCAGGCATGACCGGCGTCGGAAGGAGATTATTGTCATTCAGCGCCTTATTATAGGTTTCAATCTTTACGATCTCGTCACTGTTATCGGATTCGCCGGAGCCATATACCCCATCATATCTGGCAGCGTCTGCATCATAATTAGTTGCTCCGATGAAGCTGTTTCCGCCGAGGATCAGTTCATTCAAACCCGACATATCCAGTGTCGTATTAGCTCCGTTTACCAGAATCGAACTGCTTCCCGAAGAATTGGAATAATCACTTCCGTATCCGTAATAATAACCACTGACATAGACCTGATTGTTTCTGCCGTTGATGTCAAGGTCATCCTGTGCATAAATGGTTCCGTCAAGATTCAGAAGGGATGTCCCGCTGACCACAATATCATTTGCATAGGTTGTATAATTATCCTTAATGGTCAGGCCATGACTGGAATCGGAATCTTCCACTGTCATATCATTTGTTACCAGATAATACTTCGTTGTGGACTCTTCCCCGTCTGCATAAGTAAATTCCACTTTGGATCCCCTTACATAGAGCCCCTGTCTTCCGGCATTGACATCGCCGCCGAGTTTGAGATTGATCGGGCCGCTGGCATGAGAGCCGGGTTCCGGAGAATAGTGAATACCTGCATCTGAAGGATAATTCACATCCGATACGACTGCATCATTAGCGATCAAACAGAAATCGTCCAGATTTGCTGTCGTCGTCGTGCCCGTATTGCTCATTTCCGGAATGGTAATCCTGACATCCGTCTGGATGACCGAAACATAACCATTTGTATTTGTGTAAGTCACCCTGAAGTTTTTGATGGTGATCAGGGTATCTGACGTTGTAATAGCATTGTCCGTTGAAAGGCTCGGATCATCTCCTGCCTCAATATAGGCGCCGACTGCACCTGCGGAAGGAGCAACTGCCATGCCGGGCTGCATGCCACGCTTATACAGTTCAATAAAATAATTAACATCCCAACTGTCTCCTGCCGGTGTTTCCTGAAGCTTCTCCTTAAACGCCGTCGTAAAACGCTGTCTGAAGAGCGCATCTCTGGTCAATCCGAAAGCAGCGAGCTCATCAGTAGAAAGTTCCATAATATAAGTATAGGCATCCAGCATGGCATCCGAAATATCCACCTGCATACCTGCGTTAACGATATCCAGAACTGATTCCGCGGAATAGAAGTTATCTTTCGCCCTGGTATCATTATACTTCATCAAATAGTTGCCATACGCCGAATATACGATCATGGCCACCAGCATACCAATGAAAGCGATTGCAAGTATGACCATTACCAGCGCATTACCTTTTTGTCTGCCCCGCTTTCCATTCTTAAACTTTTTCATCAACGACATGGCCATCTCTCCCTTTCTTACAAATAACAGACGCTGCAACGAAACAAAATCAACTCTTAAACTCTTCCTCCGGACAATGCACCCTTATAGGTTACTTCTGTTCCGGTCTTTCTGTCTTTTACGATAATTTCAACATTATAAATGGTAGGTGTTGTTGAATCCATCAATCCGTCATCGATCAATCTCTCATAATCATCCGACAAAATTTTATTTACCGTAGTATTGTAATAGATATCGCAACGGTTCTTGTCATAATGGGTGGAAATCGAGGTAATATCAGGATCTGTATCCGAAATGCCTTTTTTCCTGTTCAGACGCTTAGTATTCTCTTCCGATATCTCATGTCCGCCTTCGTCATAATATCTGAGGTTGTCCAAAGAACCCAGATTCAGGTCATAACGAAGATTCTGCACTACCTTTGTCAAGTCATTCAAATTACCGGCCCCGTCATCCGATGTGATATGTAATTCACACTTATAACTGGAATTAATGGCATCCGAGGAGTTTCTCTTCTGACGGAATACAAAGAAGTTGATCTCCTCTCCGGTATGATTGACAAGCTCGATCGTATCCAACGATGACGCCAGACTGCTTCCGGGCGTACCGCAGTATGTTAGATAAATATTTCTCGGTTTTTCCGAATTATTGTCATAGATCGGCGAAAGGTTAACGGGAAGATAAACGCTGTCCACCGGGTTAAGATTCCAGCTGGTCACGTAAGTGTCCTTGATCTTATATTTCTCGGTTACAAGCACCTGATAATCGGGATGATCCGCATCCGGACCGTCATTTGTCACTTCACAGCGAAGTACATGCTCGATCTTCCCGTTTAGCATGCTCTGGTTGATCACCGTTACCGGGCTGGTAAGTGTGGCAAAGGTGCTCATGGCATCTGAATAGTAGGATCCGCCGCCTGCTCTTTCCACATTGGCAAAACTGCAGTCGATGGAGTCATTTACTTCATACATACGATTCAGTTCGTCATCGATCTTGCCCTGATATCCTGCGTAAGACATTTTGATGGAAACATCGTAGGTGTTCTTCTGCTGTTTCAGTCCGTTGATATAGAAGTAGTAGTCCGGCTCAGCCTTATTCATCTTGGGTATAACCTTGGATCCCACAAGATCTGCATACTGCATGCCGAGACTTGCTGTCGCATCCTCCGCAGCCGTATTGTCGTCAGTATTGACATCTACCTTATATCCGTCTGTCAGAGTGCCGCCGGACATGACCCTGTCACCATGGGAAGAATATTTAAGTCGTGCTGGAAGCAATGTGCCGTTGAGAGATTCAGCACTTTCGAATTTCGCAATTACTTCTTCGCCTTTATAAGCACTCAGACCTTCCATGATGTCCTGCGCCAGATTCATTTCATTCAGCTGTCTTCTGGCCTTCATGTTGACGGTACCGGATTTTACGAAATTAGAGATCATAGGCGCAGCCGCGACAGCCAGAATTGCTACCGCAATGATCACCTCGACCAGTGTAAAACCACTATTTTTTTTCATTTGATCGTTTCTTCGTTTCATCATCCATCCGCCCTTCATGTTAGAAGCAACTGTTTTTGTTACAGGATTTTGCCAAGACAGGCAATAGGGAATTTTCCCTGCCCTATTGCCTGCATATTACAACTTTATTTCTAATTACTGTGCTGCTGCAGCTGCAGATTTCGCTGCTGCTGCCGCCTGTCCTGCTGCCTTCTCTGCGAGGATCGCTGCAAGACGGGCCTGTGTATCAAACAGGTCATTTGTACCAACTGCAACACCAGGTGTCTTCGGTGATTCATAAGTCTTATCCGTACCTGTCAGTGAATACATGTTGTAGGTAACTGTTCCTTCCAGATTACCGGTTTCTTCACTGAACGCCATGTTGACCATATCAACCGATTTCTTGTTAACGCCGTCTTTCGTAATTCTGGTGAGCACATCCTTAAGTGTACTGTAAGCTGTTCTGACAGTCACCGTTACCGGCGTCTGATACAGCATGTTCGAAGGTTTCGTAGGTTCTGACTCGGTCACGGTATTCTCAACGATCTCGCCGGTCTCTTCTCCGGTTGCTTCATCTGTTACAGCTTCTTCCGCTGCAGGTGCTGAAGGTGCAGCCACCTCGATCACGCTTGAACCCGGCATGGAAATTGCGGTAATATCAAGCTGAAGGCTGTTTTTCTCTGTTTCATCCGCATATAAGATCTCATCTTCCGGTTTTACATCTGCCGGGAACTGCGCGATGATCTTCTCGTCTTCTTCCTTCATTGTCTTGGTATCATTGATATACTGTTCTTTGTGATCCGCAAGATCCTGGAGACGATCCACCTCAGCCTGAAGTGCGTCATTCTCCACCTTTACCGCATCGGTCTTTTCGCCGAGGGAATTCCAAATCACGGTATAGGCTACGATAATACATACAATTCCGAGAAGTCCCAAAATGATTCCTACATAATTATTCTTCATGATCTGTTTCCCTCCTGTTACTCAGCCGTATTCTCGGTCTGTTCCGCGGTCTGTTCCTCAACCAGAGCCGGATTCGTTCCATAAGTACATACAACCTGTGTTTCAACTCTGGGCTCTGCCAATACTCTGCCCTGATCATCCAGTTCTTCTTCCACTTCATTCACCGCAGTGATCTGAACATCAGAGAAGTTATCAAAGGTTCTCAGGCTCAGTACTGCTGCAGCAACTTCTTCCTTCGTTGCAACCGTAAAGGTCAGGATAAAGCTGTCTGTGGTTGCATTGATCGCGTTCACCTGAATGCTGCTGGGCAGCTTTTTCTCCATCTCTTCAATGGTCTCGGTGATCTGCGTATTATAATTTTCCGTCATCGCATAAACCGCTGTCAGATACTCGTTATCTGTCTTGGTCTGCATATATTCATTATAAATCTCGAGAACCGGTTCAAGCTGTGCTTTCTTCTCTTTCAGATTTTCATTACGTACATTTTCATTCACATAATTCGGAATGCGAAGCGCCGAAACAACAGCCAAAACAACAAGACCTATCAAAAAGACTGTCAATCCCAGCTTATCACCGGATACGCTGACCGATTTTGCCTTAGCGCCTTTTTCTTTTTTGCCGCCCTTGCCGACAACCGCGTCTACCGGCATGAAACCAACGGAGCCGAGTGCCGCACCGATAACGGTGATGTAATCACCAAGGGATACATCGTGCAAATGGAGACCCTGTGAAATATCCGTTCCTGCAAGGTCTTTCAGCACTTCGACTTCACGACCGAGCTCTTCGGAAAGCAATCCGGAGAATCCCCAGAAGTCGGCTGCTATACCGGTCAGGATGATGTTGTCAATGGCTGCATCGCGGTTTTTGCTGTTATAGTAGTCAATTACGCGGACAATGGAACTGATCAGCTGCATGTAGGCGTAAGTAACATCTCTTCTCAGTCTGAGCATCTTCAGGTTTGCGCCTGCCTGCTTTGCTGCTACCGTTGCACCGGCAATACCGGAGGAGTCACCGGTTGCTGCCGCCTCAGCGATCGCTGCTTCACTCTTTCTTTCGAGTTCCGCAACTTCCGCTTCCTTATCTGCCAGCGTCGCTTCTTCTTCTTCCTTCATAACCAGATTGTTACGACGAAGGGTCTTCACTGCTGCTTCATAAGAGAGTGCATCGCCGTATACATCTGTTTCCATCATAATATCAACAACCTGATCCGCACCATAGATACCGGAACGCTGCATGGTAATGATACCGTTGTTGGTAACCGTGATCAGTGATGAACGTTCATCAATCTTTACTGTCAGGTTTACGCCCTGAGCAAATCTGGTACGCAGTGCCTGGAAGATACTGTTACCGGAGTAGTCAATGGATACGAGGTCAAGTCCAAGTTGTTTTGCCAGATATCCGTAACCATCCAGGATCTCACTGGGGCAGGCCATGATCATAACTCTGTACTGCTTGGAACCGGATTCATCCGTAATGGTATCCATGATATTATGTGCAAACTGATAAGCACTCGGATCTACCGGGAAGTAATCTGTAATGTTCGCCATCAGCAGATCGCGCACCTTGTTCTCTTTGACAGCCGGGATCGTTGCTTCCCTGTTGGCGATCTTCGTGGATGATACCGCGAAGATAACCTTTTTCGCCGTCAGGCCATTGGCAGCGATATAAGATTTCAAATCCTGTACAAATGTTTCCGTTGCCATGATCGCGCCGTCATTTAAGATGTTGTCCGGCGTCTTCATACTGAATACATTGTACACCTGCGGTTTCTTGGACTGGTAATCCATTTCGCAGACCTGCGTCAATGAATAGCCAATCTCAATACTGATAACTCTTTGCGATTTTGCCATGATTTACCTCCTAAGATCTTTGAGCAGCTCGCCCTCGTTTTTCACCGGTATTGCCGGTTTTATATCAACCCCTGCCTTCATCTGCTCAATTGCAAGGGAATAATATACAATTTCACGAAAAATTTTATAGATGTAACAGACCGAAATACCAGTCAACGAAGCCCCTCCCGACGGTAATTGCGATCATAATGCCTAATGACAGGTATGGCCCCATGGCCAGTTTCCTGTCCGCTCCGAAAAACCTCATTCTGATAATATGTATCACTGAGCCGAGGACACAACCCGCGATCAGCGCAAACACAATCTGTTTCCAGCCGATCAGCAGCCCTGCGGCCCCCATCAAAAACACGTCTCCCCAGCCCATGGCTCCCTCATGTGTAATGATTACGATCAAAGCCAAGGGAATACTGACAGCAAAGAGGCCGATCACTAAGGTCACCCAATCCCCTAAGTGAAATCCCAGGTGGATCAGCCCCAGTGCCAGTATAAATCCATTATTTGCAAGAAAAATCTCCTGCGTACGAAAGTCGATGACGCTCAGCACGATCAGTGCAGAGGCCAATAAACAGTATATCGCTGAATCTATACTCCACCCGTAAAGATAGAACACAAGAACATATACCGCTCCGTTTAATGCTTCAATAATTGGGTATTGAGCGGAAATATGCTCACCGCATTTTCGGCATCGACCACGAAGGAACAGGTAACTGAACAGCGGAATCAGATCATACCAGGCTAAGGTGTAGCCGCATTTCATGCAATGGCTGCGTTCTTTCGCCACGCTCTCCCCCGCCGGTAATCGCAGGATACAGACGTTCAAAAATGAACCGATCACGATACCAAAGAGAAATATCATAATTCCTAAGATCAAAATTGCCATGAGTTCCTCAGAAGCGATCATAGGGGAAATGCCTCCTTGCGGAAAATTCCGGCTTGGCGGCCTAAGTCAGGCCGCCTGCCGGGAAACGTTTTTTACCAAGTACCTGTGCAGGAAAGAGATCCGTCACCGGTGG
Organism: Lachnospiraceae bacterium; assembly: GCA_017550925.1. Lineage (GTDB taxonomy): Bacteria > Bacillota > Clostridia > Lachnospirales > Lachnospiraceae > RGIG7926. The sequence continues at coordinate 24,371 of JAFZNL010000293.1, forward strand.
TATCTGTTACAGTAACAGTGTAGGTGCTGTTCTTGTAAGCTTTGGATTTAACCTTTACAGAACCCCAGGAAGCGAAGTACTCGTTCAGACCTGCGGTGATACCTGCGGAACCAGTATTAACGCCGCCTGAGCTGAAGGTAAGGGTATCGCCATCAGAGATGGAATCGATATAATCTTCATCTGTGCAGGATGTCATAACTGCGTTCTTCAGGTTATCAGCATTGTCCTCATCCGCGGACTTACGGCTCTTCTCAACATACTTGATGTACTGAGGAGCAAGAACTCCGATCAGGATAGCCATAATAGCGATAACGATGATAAGCTCTACCAACGAGAAACCTTTGTTTGTCTTTTTCATTTTTTTCCTCTCCTTTTGTGTTTGTTTTTTATTTCTCATACAGTCCGCACCCCTATTCTACGGACCGTCATGATTCAATTTAACTCCAGTCACCGAAGATATCGAAATCTCCTTTTGCCGTCTTCGTAAAGCTGACTGTATAAGTCTGTGTCTTATACTTTTTGGATTTTGGCTTTTTTTGCGCCAGATTATCCGAATAGAATACGCCCAAAGCACTCATGATCGCCGCATTGCCGGAAGTGATGCCGCCGGAAGAAAACGTGATGGTGTCTCCGTCGTTGATGCTGTCGAAGTATTCTTCGTCCGAGATCATGACAAACGCCGATTCAAAAATCGATCCGGCTATATCCTCGTCAGCGGATATCCTCGATTTCTCCACATATTTGATGTACTGCGGTGCTAACACCCCGATCAGAATCGCGAGGATCGCAACCACAATGATCAGCTCCACCAGCGAAAAACCTTTGTTCGCGTGCTTCATACGCGCCTCCTTTTACAGGTTATCAAGACCTGTGTACATAGCGGCCATAGGAGCCATAACCGCACCGATGATAGTTCCGCAGATCGCAGCCAGGATAATGATCATCAAAGGCTCCAACGCTGCCATCAACGCTTCAGTTGCCGTTTCCACTTCTTCCTCATAATAATCAGCCAGTGTATCCAGCATGCTCTCGATATTACCGGTTTCCTCACCGATCCTTACCATATGATAAACCATCGGCGGGAACAGTCCGGATCTTTCGAGCGGCTGTGACAGGGGAACACCCTGCATAACGTCTGTTCTTGCATCCCTCATGGATTCCTGATAAAACTTATTTCCCATTGTCTCGGCTACGATTTCCACTGCCTCCGGCATCGAGATGCCTGCTGCCAGCATGGTGGAAAGGTTCCTTGCAAATTTCGCAGAGTTCTGCTTGGTTGTCAGGTCTGCAAGAAGCGGGATCTTGATCGCTGCCCTCGCGATCAGTCTCTCACCTGTCGCCGTCTTGCTGAAATATCTGATACCGATCACCAATACGATCAGTACAGCAAGCAAGATATACCATCTTGACTTTACAAAGTTCGATGCCGCCACAACTGCCAGCGTGATCTTCGGCATGTCAATTTCCATATCCGCGAACATATCCATGAAAGTCGGCACGATGTAGGTCAGCATGACGATAACGACCACGACTGCCACGATCATAACCATGATGGGATATACCATTGCTTTTTTGATCAATCCCTGGATCTTGGCGGATTTTTCAAACTGAACTGCCATACGCTCAAACGCGATATCCAATGAACCTGAAGCTTCACCTGCTTCTACCATGTGGATCAGCAGTTTCGGGAATACGTCCGGCCTCTGTGCCATGGAACCGGCAAGGGATTCACCCTTCTGCACTCCGAGGTAGCAGTCTTCCAAACCGCTCTTCAGCGTCGGGTTTTCTGTCTGTTCTGTCAACATCCTCATGGATTCAAGGATTGTGACACCGGCACGGTGCATACTTACGAACTGCCTGCAGAACAGGGACATGTCGCGCACGGGAACTTTCTTTTTAAAGAGGCTTCCCATATCCAGGTCTTTGTCCAGGATACCCGCTTCCCTTACTTCAGTCGGCGTCAACCCCTGGCGCTTGAGCGCGTCCGATGCCTTCTGCAGGGAATCGGCTTCAATGGTGCCGTTTGAACTCTTTCCCGTTTTCTGGTCTACCGCGGTATACTTAAATGTTGCCAACTTGCTGCCCTCCTGATTCTTTCATTCTTCCTCATATCTTATATCGTCAAGCTTCAAACGATACTTTAATCATCTCACTGACAGATGTGATTCCCTCCATGACATACCGGGTTGCGCTCATTCTCAAAGTGCTCATCCCCTGTGTCAAAGCCACATCTTTGATTTGGTCCGCGTCGCCGCCCTTAGCGATGATCCTCTTTACCTCGTTGGACACTTCCATGATCTCGTATGTACCGATACGCCCTCTGTATCCGCTGTTATCACAGTTTGAACATCCAACCGGTTCGTAAATCTCCACTTCCTCGCCGGGCTGCTTGCCGAGAAGTTCGAGTTCATCCTCATCCGCCAGGCGTTTGCGCTTACATTTCGGGCAAAGCCTTCTGACAAGTCGCTGTGCGATGATACCCACAACGGAATCGGCAATCAGATAAGGTTCAATTCCCATATCTTCCAAACGGGATACTGTACTTGCCGCCGAGTTAGTATGCAGGGTACTTACCACCAAGTGGCCCGTAATCGATGCCTGTACCGCAATGGATGCCGTTTCCGTATCACGGATCTCACCGATCATGATAATGTCCGGGTCCTGACGGAGAATGGAACGGAGCGCCGACGCAAAGGTCAACCCCGCTTTTACGTTGGTTTGTACCTGATTGATACCAGCTACGTTAGCCTCGACAGGGTCTTCTACTGTGATGATATTGACATCTTCGGTATTCAACTCGGAAAGTGCCGTATATAGGGTTGTGGACTTTCCGGAACCGGTAGGCCCCGTAACCAGGATAATTCCGTGCGGGTTCTTTAATATATGGGTAAATACTTTACGTTCTTCATCATTAAATCCGAGTTCCGAAATATCCCTGGTCAAGTTTCCTTTGTTCGTGATACGCATTACGGTCTTTTCACCGTATACGGTGGGAAGGATGGAAACACGGATATCATATTCTCTGTTATCTACGAAGGTTGTGATACGACCGTCCTGGGGTTTTCTCTTTTCGGAGATATCCATTCCGCCGACAACCTTCAGACGGGCTACGATAGCGGGAAGCAACTTAATATTATAGGTAGCTCTTTCAAAGAGCGCCCCGTCGATCCTGTATCTGACGCGGACGGATTTCTCAAGCGCTTCAATATGGATATCGGAAGTTCTCTGGCGTACCGCCTGCTCCAACATGGAATTCACCAGCTGTACGATGGGGGAGTTGTTGACATCGTCGTTTACCATCTTGTCGATGTCTTCCTCTGCAAAGAGGTCTGCTCTCTCCGCCTCGTAATCCTTTGCTGCCTTGGAGGCTTCGGCGTTACCGTAATATTTGTCGATCGCCAGCATGATCTCGCTGGGCGTTGCGACCACCGGCTGGATCATACGGTTACATACCATCGAAAGGTCGTCTACCGCGAGCAGGTCCATGGGGTCCGCCATAGCCATCAGGATGATATTGATGTTTCTGTCGTCATAGGAATAAGGGATGGCGGTGTACTTTTTTAATATATCGATGTCGAACATCGCGATCAGGTCGCTCGGTATGCTCACATCTGACATATTTGCCCTGTCATATCCCAGCTGGCGGCTCAGTGCGTTTGCCATTGCATCGTCGGTGATGAATCCATCCTCGATCAGCACCTCGCCAAGCCTCTTCTTTTTCTGCTGCTGGATCGCTAAAGCTTCGTCTAACTTCTCCTGGGTGATGACGCCTTCATTTAAGAGCACATCACCGATCCTCAGTTTCCTTCTTCCGGCTAAACTCATCCGCTTTTCCCTGCCGTTTCCTTGCTTTTTTCCCGATTCTAAGCACACTATTCCTAAGAAATAGCTACTTGTGAAAATAATCTTAACAACATTTGAAGAAAATGTAAACCCTTATCTGTAAAAAAACGCCATTATATCGCATAATATTTCTCTTCCTGTTTTGTGCAACATGCACAATTTTAGAGGCGTTTTATTTATATTTTAGATAGATTTTACATTTTTAAGAATGCCTTCAAGCATACTTAATAGAAACTTCTTCTTTCTCCGGACCTGTTTCTTTGCTATAATACGTAATAATCTGATAGACCAGCCGGGATTTCCATTATAATTCGAGTGATAGTGTAAAGTACGATATGAAAATCCGGAGATGATATACTTGTGATCAGTTTACGGAGCACCTCCTATGAAACAGCCTGCAGCCAGCCCCCACACAAAACAAAAACAGAACGCTTCCGGAAAAAAGGATTTTTCCGTACAGCCCGGCATTCGGTTTTATTATGTCTTCTCTTTTCTGTTTCCGGTTTGCATGCTGATGATCATCTTCTATATGAAAGGAATCCTCCCTTTCGGAAACAACAGTCTGTTTATCGGTACCACGGCAGAAAAGGCTTTCTCTGTTTTACATGATTACGTCCGTCTCGTACAGAGCGGCCAATTCTCGCTCCTGCATCCGGCAGGACTGGCCGGCATGGATTTCGGCGATGCCTTCTGGCTTTACCTGTCAAGCCCCTTTACCCTGGTTCTCGGTTTTTTCACGCCTGACACTGCCTTCCGCGGACTTTCCGTCCTGACAGTTTTACGTCTTGGCTTCGCAGGACTTTGCATGGCACATTATCTGTATCGCCGCGCCGGCCAGGAGCATTTCGCAAAGCAGGGATATCTGCTGATGCTGTTTTCTGTCTCCTATCCCCTGTCAGGTGCACTTCTTACTGCACAAACCGATTATCGCTTTCTGGACTGTTTCATGCTGCTGCCTCTCCTCATGCTGCTTTATGAGGGTCTCATCTGTAAACAGCAAAAAAAGGGACTGATCATCCTTTTGACGGTCCTGCTGATCGATAACTGTTATATCGGAACGGTCTGCGCCGTCATCCTGGTCCTGGATTACTGCATTATTAAAAGGGCCCTTCTTGCGCAATCGGAAAAGAAAAACACTTCGCTGTCCCTTCTATCTTCGGTGGCGATTTCACTTCTGCTGTCATCCGTCTCCGTCATTCCGGGGGTTCTTTCCTTTTATAAGAATATCCTCAGCCATACGGCATGGCCCGGAACAGACCCGGCGCATGCCTGGAGCAGCATCCCGGGCCGTTTCCTGCCATTTTGCGACCAGTCCTTCTTATCCGCAGGCAGCAGCGGACTAAACCTTTACTGCGGCATACTGCCCCTGATCTTTTTTCTCCTGTATTTTGTCTGCAAGAAAAAAAACACAGGCACGGAAAACAATGGCTTTGCGCGTTTCCGGACTGCCTGTTTTCTCTTACTGCTCATCACGGTCAGCAATATCCCCGCCCTCGGCAGGGCGTTTGCACTCCGTTCAGATTACACGGATACTTTCGCCCCCCTGTCCTTCATCATCATATTTTATATCATCAGCAAAGGCGCCGAGGCAACGAATTCCCTGAAGTCAATCCGTCTTGCGGCTTTTATCCCGGTTGCTCTCCTTCCGTGCATGTATTTCATTTATTCGCTGGCAGTCACCGGAGATTTCAAACGTTCTTCCCTTACATCCCTGACCGTATGCCTCATCCTGCATACGCTGTTCGTCCTGGCCCTGCGGATCAAGCCGGTCAGGCCGGACCTTCTCGAGCTTTTCATTCTGCTCCTCTTTCTCGGAGAACTGTTTTTAAATACAGAGCATATCCTGTTTCAATGTCAAAATTATACGGACTATTACTCCGAACAGCTCGAGACTTTGAAAAGCCCGGATCAGGATCTCCTCGATCCGCTGTCGGATTTCGGTCTCTCACTTCCCGTTCCTTCCGAGGACCTGCAGCTTAGAGTCCCTGCATTTTGCCTCCTTCCCGGAGAATACAAAAATCCGCAGGAAGGCAGTTTCGAATATGAAACCATCAACCGCATCGCACGCTCCCTTTCCTCCGCGAGCGATCTGCTGACCCGCGAAAAAGCTGATATTTCCATCCCTTCCACGGATAAAGTCCGGGTAAAAGAATCCGGCGATGATTTCTTTACCGTATTTTGTCCCAACTCTGAAAAGGACGTCTTCTATATCGGCGCATCCGTCGTCCCCGAGGAAACCGGCCATTTCATTTTATATACAGACCATCCGGAATACATCGGAGAAACAGCCGGCGGACAGGAACTCGTGCGCGGAATAAGGCTGAACCGCTACGGAAATAACCGGATCGTTTTTCCTTCCATCTGCTGCCGCCTGCATACAGATGCTTTGGAAGAACTGATCTCTTCACTCAGCAATATGGCGATCACGTCCCCCCAGGCAGCCCTTTTCGGATATCAGATCGCCATACCGGACAACCGGTCACAAGAAACCACCTCCCTCATCGTTCCGGTTTCTGAAAAGCAGTGCAGCATCCGGATCGGCAATGACCGCGCCACAACAGTTCCCGGCCCTGATCATTCCGCCGTGGTATCCGTCCCTTCCGGCGCGCAGACTGTGACCGTTCGGAAAAATATGCGGATCCCTTCCTTCGCCATCCTTTTATCACTGGCCGTCATGGCCTGCTGCCTGATATCACGGCAAAAAAAGATCCGCCTGACAATGATCAAAAATGCCGCACAAACTCTTATCGATCATTTAACCGCCCATCGCGGCCTGATCCTTTCGTTTGTGCTGCCGCTTAGCATGCTTTCCGTCGCCTGCATCTGCTGTGGTGACATGCCCTTCGGGGACCGGTTCTTTTTCAAGGGAGACGGATGCGGAGAAACGATCCCGGCCCTCTTCCAATACAAAGCCGGCCTCGAAAACCGAAGCCTTCTCTACAGCCTTCTCATCGGCGGCGGCAGCAATTTATTCTACAGCAGGCCCAATGCCCTTGCTTTTTTGTGGACGCTCCTTCCTTCGAACGCACACCTGATCAGCTTTGCCTCGATCATCCTCATGATCAAGATCAGCCTGTGCGGCACGGCCATGCATGTATATCTCACCCACCGCTCTTTCGGGAAGCGCCTTGAAAAAAACGATATTTTTACGCTTGTGCTCAGCTGCTCCTGGGCGCTTTGCTCCTACAGCATCAATTACCGGCATTATCTTCTGTGGACCGATATCCTGTTTCTGTTCCCCCTGCTTCTGATCGCGCAGGAACATATGCTCGCCTCAGAAGAATCCATTCCAAAAAAATCCGTTCCCCAGAAATCGGCCCCCTATGTCCTGCTGCTGTTTTTATGCATCTGGGCAAGCCCCATGCTTTCCATTTACATTTGCCTGTTTCTGCTTCTCCGGTTTTTTACCTTTCAGCACGGGTCAGCCAAAAGACTTCTTCGGAATCTGACCTGGTTCGGCCTTGCTTCCGTTCTTTCTGCCGGAATGGCCTTTCGTGTCTTATATGTCAATCTCCTTTCAAGGAGCGTCGGCGCATACCAGTACCGCGACAATGTCAAACCGAGCCTGTTTGTATTCTATCAAAGTTATTTAAAATCCCTGCGTCAGCTGTTTCTTTTGCCTGATGCTGTATCCATCACCACGGAAAACGGTGCGATCAATCTGTATTTCGGCGTCTTTTTGTTTACGCTTGCCCTCACCGCGGTGATCACGCAGAAAAAAAACGCTTACAGGATCTTCCGGCTTTCATGCATTGCCTTTCTTTTCTTTGCGAGCAACAACGATCTTCTCAGTTATCTCCTGAACGGCATGCATTATCAGGTCAAAGTACCGAACCGATATTCCTTTATAATGATCTTCCTGCTTCTTGACCTTGCCGCCAATGCGCCGGAGTGTATTACCTACCTTTCCAAAAAGAAACTGGTGCTCACGATATCTGTCCTTGCAGGCATTTTTCTCTTATCGTCATTCTCCGGCACGCCCCCCATTCCCATCGAGGCCTTTTTCCTTTCATTGGCCTGCATTGTAATTTCCGTCCTGTTGATCCGGGCCGGTCGGCATGCTGCTGATTCCGGCAGATCAGGCATCCGGGGACTTTTCTGCTTTTTCTGCTGCTTAGAGCTTCTTTTTCAATGCACGTATTTTCTCATGGAAGAGTCGCCCGGAGACGGTCTCTCCATTCCGGACACCATGTCAGCCACCGAATTCTTACAGCAGCAGGCCGGCATTGATAACTCCTTTACGCGGGTAAACTTTTATACGATCCCCTGCTACAACCTGAATATGGTCAACCGTGTTTCGAGCATCAACGAGTTTGACAGTTTTATCACAGAAAACCAGTATAACTATGCAGCTTCCCTCGGCCTGTACGCAACGCCGAACCTGATCTACTCTCCGACAGTGGGCAATCCGTTTATCAATGCCGTCACCGATACGCGCTATTTTCTTGTCAATTCCCAAACGGAAGCCGGGGACCATGATTTTTCAAACCTGCAGCTGATCGGGCAGCGGAATTCATACTATTTTCTGGAAAATGACCGCTGCCTTTCTGCCGGCTTTTTCATTCCTTCTGACACACTTCAGCGGCAGGATGATATCACCAGCGCTTACACCCTATCCAACGTCATCTGCTCCGCTTTCAACGGCAGCCGTCCCATTTACACTGACACGATCGAGTTATCAGACAAAAGCACCCCTTCCTCAGAAACGGCCGCCCCTTCCGATAACTACTACATCTCCACGCGGGAAACAGACGGCGAATGGTATGAAACCAAGCTCCACTTTACGCCCACAAAAAGCGGCCACTGGTATTTGAAGACTCTCTGTTTCTATGATATCGGAACCCTTGAAAAAGATGCGCCCTGCGAAATCACGATCCGGACCAGGACAAAAGACAACATGACCGTCACCTGCTTTGATGAGGATGCCTTTTCCGCTTTCTATGAAAATGCATCGCAGCATGTCCTGTCCATAACTGATTGCAACGACAGTTCCCTGTCAGGTTCCATTACCTGCCCGGACGACGGCGGCATCCTGCTTTCCATCCCCTACGACGACGGATGGCAGGTTTCCCTTGACGGCATATCCGTCCGGGCTCAGCAATTTGTCAATGGTGCTATGATGATCCCCGTTACCAAAGGAACACACACACTGTCCATGACTTTTCGCCCGATTGGCCTTACCGAATCCATGATCGTCACCGGTTTGTTCTGGATGGCTTTCCTGATATGGATGACAGCCGGTTTCTTTCTTCGCAAAAAGAGACAAGCCCCATAAGCAGGGCATAAAACATCACATATTATCATCATGGCAGATCCGATGGAATTTCCCGTGTATTTCTGCTATAATAAGGATTATTATGCAGATCACGGGAGCTGACTATGAAACAAGCAAAGATCAATATCCTGCCGAAATTCCACATGGGAGAATGGGATGGCGACATCCCGCGCAAAGACGCCCCCTTCTATCCGGGAAACAACAAATATCCGGCCTTTCTTCTCAATAACAGCCTGTATATCCTTTCCTTTCTGATCCCGTTTATCATCCTGCTCGGATATATGATCTATTTCGGTTTTTCTCCCTTCGGTCCGAATTCCATGATCATCATGGACGGAACGCTTACCAATCTGCCGCTTTTGCAGCAGACAAATGCAACGCTTCATACAGGACAGTACGCTTTCTATCAGATGGCCGGAAAAGGCACGCCGGAACTGCTCTCCACCTGGGCCTTTTTCTTCACGAGTCCGTTTACGCTTCTGACTCTTTTGTTTGATCAGTCCGCTGCGATACCGCTTTTGTCCATATTCAATATCCTTCGGATCTCCATGGCAGGTCCGCTTCTTTTGTATTTCCTGACCCACAGGCCCCTGGGCAGGCAAGGCAGCAAATACGACCTTTCGCTTCTCATCTTTACCATCGGTTATGCCCTTTCCAGCTTTGCGCTGTTTCAGCACAGCGATTTTATGTATATGGATCACTTCATGCTGTTTCCGCTGTTTTTGCTCGGACTGGAAAAACTGATGGCCGGCGGCAGCAGGAAACTATTTTGCATCATCAGTGCTGCCTGTCTGTTTTCCCAGTTTAATCTCGGCGCCACAATGCTTCTGTTCGCACTGTTTTATTTTCTGTTTCGCACGGACGAACCCTTCCCCATTGCCCTCAGGCAGCTTGGAAACCTGGTACTCTCCGGTCTGATCGCCTTAGGGCTGTCGGCAGTGACCGTCATTCCGGGATTCGCAGGGCTTTCCCACATTCTCTCAGACAGATGTCCCAACGCCGTGTTTGTATTTTCCCCGTTGGACCTTGTATTGATGCAGATGTTCCGTCATGCACCCTCTTTTTATACTACCAGCTTTTCCGGTAGCAATGTCTATTGCGGACTTCTTGTCATCTTCCTGGCCATCCTTCATTTTACCGACAAAACATTCCAGATCAGAAAACGGATCCGGGATTTGCTGCTTTGGTTCATCCTTTTACTTGCCATCACACAGTCGCAGATCATCTATCTGTCTGCCATGGGGCATTCCGTCACCAGCTCCTTCCTGCCCCATGCATTTTTGTTTGTCGGCCTGCTGCTGCTCTATGCCTTTGAAAGTCTTCCGAATATCCGCAAGCAGCATGTATTATGGCTTCTGTTTGCACTGCTTCTGCCCTTCGGCCTGATCGTACTGGCCATGAAGTTTTCCGTTGGGAAACCTGACTTTTCCTCTGCACAGCAGTCTTTCGGACTCCTTGCCTGCTTTGCCGTCCTGCTTGTACTATACCGGATTGGCAGCATCCGCAGGAAAACCTTTTACGGCCTTGTTGTTTCCATAACAGTGCTTGAACTGTGTATATCCGCTTTCTTTACCATGTCCTTCACTGCAGAGGAAGGCGAGCTCTGCGAAGAAATAACCGCATCTTCTCTCTCCCCCGCTGACAGCGCATCTAATGGCCTTGGCGAGATCCATAAAGACAGGGACGGCTACTTAAACAGCAGGTACGGCCTTTCATCGCGTTATGATGTCAACCCTTTTACCACCGCAACCACCTTGTCTCATTTATCAGGCGAAACTGCCCTCCGTTATGATCCCCTGTCAGACTCCATGGCAGGCTTGAAACAATTGTATCTGCCGCAGGGTTCCTCTCCCGACCTGCTGCCAAACGAAACGCAGTACCGCAAAGCCGGCATGTCCTTTGACGGCAGCTATGACATCTACGAAAACGACGACGCATTCCCGTTCTTCTACACCGTCCTCTCTACTGAGCAGGATTATGAAACCATGCAGAAAAGCTGCACTGACTGGGCGCAGTCCCAAAATGCCATCACACACTTTTTGGGAGCCGATCCTTCTGCAGAGCTGTTTTCACATGCTAAGCTGAAAACCGAACTATCCTCAAAGGATGATCTGTCCATCAAACACCTCGGCCACAATATTTTTACTGCTACCGAACCGGAAGGAGAAAACGCAAAAGACCGTTATCAGGTCAAGATCCAGTTTACGCCGCAGGAAAGCGGCGACGTGTACCTCTATCTGGATAAACCGGTACACTACGGCGATGCAGTCGCAGGAGACATCGAGAAGTATTTTTACTTTTTTGAATCCTCCGGCTTTACCGACCACACGATTTGGGTACAGGGATATTTATTCCACCCGGAAATCCTGCATGACCTGTCTCAGAAACTTTGCGATAACGAAATACGTCAGATCGATTTTCATCCTTTTTCCTTCCAGATCACGACGGATTACCCGCAGGACAGATATCTGATCAGTGCCCTGCCGGCGGACAATCTGTTTTCCGTGAAGCTGGACGGAAAAAAAGCTGCCGTCTGCGCAGTTGGTGATCACCAGGCCGTTTTCCTTCCTGCCGGACAACACAAAATCGAGTATTCCATCCCCGTCCTGCCGCTTGCAGCCGGCTTGCTAATCACGCTGCTCACGCTTGTTTTATCGCATGCTTTGGCACATTTTGCTGCCCTGCAGGCAAGGAGCGCAGCGATCAGGCTCCGGGCTGTATCCGGGAAGATTGCAGACCTGATCACGGATAACCGCATCTATCTGCTTTCCTTTTTCCTGCCCTTTTTCATCCTGCTGTTGGCTGCGCTCTTCGGAAGCAATACCCCCTTCGGTTACTACAGCATCTTAAACGGCGATGCCTGCTCTGCCGAGATCCCTGCAGTTTATGACAGCGTTACTCTGATCCGCACAGGTCTGATCTCACACTTTTTCCAAAGCGGCGGCGGCATCGTACAATCCATCAGCAACCCGGCCGGCTTTATGCGGGCCCTGTATCTGCTGTTCCCGGAAGAGGATTATGTAAACCTGATCACCTTCCTTGTACTGCTGCGTCTTTCCCTGTGTTCCTTTACGCTGGTATGGTATCTGACACACCGCAGCATCAAGGCTCCGGCTGATAAGCATGACTATAAGCTACTTTTGGCGGGACTGACCTACAGCCTCTGCAACTATATGCTGATCATGATGGTATATTTTTCCTGGCTGCAGACTTTCGTTTTACTGCCCCTCATCCTCTGGGGAATGGATGAACTGATGGTCAAAAAGAAAAAGAGAGCCTACATTGCCCTGCTCTCCCTTTCCTTTTTCCTGCATTATTACATGACCATGTTTATCTGCTTTTATCTTGTGCTGCGGTTTTTTACTTACCATTTCCGTTCATGGAAGCAGTTTCTGTCATCCGGCATCCGGTTTGCCCTTTGCAGCCTGGCTACCGGTGCCCTTGCCTTTTCGATCCTGTACCAGGGCCTTGCTTCTCTCTCCGGCAGCACCTATGGAGAAAAAGACGCCACCTTCACCGCTTCCTACTGGTTTAACGGTTTTCCCTACCTGTTCCAAAAACAGTCCGTATTTGCCGATGCCGCTGCCGTCTCCTGGAACGAAGGCGATGCCAGCCTTTACTTCGGGCTGCTGCAGCTGATGCTCCTTATGATCTTCATTCTGGCTAAGCAGATCCGCATATCCGAGAAGATACGCACGCTGTTTCCCATTGTCTTTTTATATATCACGTTTAACCAGTCTGTTTTGAATTTCATCTTCAACGGGCTGCACTATCAAAACGGCGTACCCAACCGTTTCGCCTTTCTGCTGCCCCTGTGCTGCGCCATCGTCTCCTATGACGCATTCCGGATCCTGCCAAAGCAGCCAAAGCGGAAGATGCTGATTAGCGTCATAGCCGTTTTCCTGCTGCTTGGCATCAGCGATCTTCATATCTATGAAACACCGGTATCCCGTCTTTCGCTGTTTGCGACCCTCGGGCTTTTGCTGATCTACGGCATTCTCATGCTCACCCTGCAGGGCTCTTATCAAAAGCGAAAACTGCTCCCGCAGCTTTTGCTTTTGTTTGTCATTGCGGAAATGAGCGCGAATGCCTATTTTGAATTTCACGCAAATCAGGCAAATCCCGCAGGCATCACCTATGAGCAGGAAGCCGTCGATATGCTGAACGACAAGCTGGATTTTGACAAGTCCCTGGACAAAGTGGCAGTCATTACCCCAACCAATAAAAACTTCGGCTCCGTTACGAAGGCTTTTACCATGCAGCTCTTCGCCGGCGGAAGCATCACTCCCTATCAGATCCGAATGACCGACTACAGCGGCATGAATCCGGAGGCAAACGGCATGCTGGTGGACTGCACCAATACGCTGATCGGAAATGCCGTTGCCGGCAACAGGTATATCGTGATCCACGACCGGTCTACGCTGCAAAACGCAGGCGATCTGAAATACTATACGCCTGTTGCCCAGACCTCACACAGCATCATTTTGAAAAACGATCTATGTCTGCCTTTCGGCTACTATCTGCCCTCTTCCCTTTCCTTCTCCGAAGAAGATAGGATCCGAAAATCCGACTTTTGGGACAGGCTGTCCGAAACCGTCACAGGGGAAACCGTGATGAGTGCTCATGACCTCCCTCTTTTCAACCCCGCTGATCCGGATCAAAGGGAGTATTACAGCCAGGAGCCCATCGATACTTACAGTGACACCCTGGCGATTCACTTTGTCACGCCGCAGGATGGCGACCTTTATCTGAACACGGAGTTTTTCCAGTATATGGATGAAGTGCCGAAAGACGCAGAAGTTCATTTCACATCTATCCGTACCCGGGACGGCGAAGCGGATAACCTTAACGGAATCAGCTATTATCTGCTCGACAGGGATGCACTTGACAGATTATGCGAAAAAATCAATGAAAACGCATTTGTGACAGAATCCTTTGATAACAATCATGTGAACGGATCCATCGATATGCCAGAAGACGGAATCCTGAACTTTTCGATTCCCTATACGGATCAGTGGAATGTATTTGTTGACGGACAGCCTGCCCCGGCCGAGCCTTTTGCACAGGCCTTTTTGAGCGTGCAGGTTCCGAAAGGACACCATTCCATATCCCTGTCATACAATCTGAAATTCTGGACCTGGCCCATGACGCTGACACTGCTCTGCTGGATCTTATTCATCACTGCCTGCATCATTTCCGGCCACAGCCGCCTTTTCCCCCGGCAGATACAAAAGGCCGATCAGCAGTAACCCGGCAGCCTTGATCACGTTTGCTGCCAGAAGGGCAACCGCCATGCCTTCCACAGAATACTTCGCGGACAGCGGAAATGCCAGAACGCAGAACAAAACCAGATACACGATATTTACATACAACTGGTATTTTTCATGCAGATAACGAAGGATGATAATGCTCAGGGTCGAAGCCAGAAAATAAAACACCTGCCCTGCATTTGCAAGCAGGAAATACGGTCTGGCCTGCAGATATACATCCGGATAAAAAAGGCGGACGAAGATCAGTGAAAAAAGATGACATGCAAGAGATATCAGCACACCGCCGCATGCAGACAGGCACCAGATCCCGAGAAATGCTTTCTTCTTCATCTGATAACCGGTTTTTGAAAGATAGCCGACGATCACGCCGTCTAACGGAACTGCCGCAAGGGCTACGATCTTTCCCCCAAGGGATGCCACATAAAATACCGTTACGGTTTCTCCGCCTTTCATATGCTGTAAAATCACACGGTCTCCATGCAGGATCAATGCATTGATCAGATAGGTTCCCGCCAGCACAAAACAGGCGCGGAAGATCTCCCTGCCCTGCCCGGAAAGACGGAAAACCGGTTTCACAAAGAGTCTGCCCTTCCACAGCACATACAAAACACAGAGGATCTCGCCGCTCAGAAGGCAGGCCATCCATGAACGGGTCACCTGATACAGCAAAAGCCCGGCCAGATAACCGGCCGCAAGAAGAATATAAAAGACGCAGAAAA
>JAFZNL010000294.1 GCA_017550925.1 Lachnospiraceae bacterium
CACTTTTATCCTGCATTTATTTGCCATGCCGCGGGAATGTGATTTCCTGAAAGAATGTGGGCGGTGCCTTGAGCAAAAGGAACTGGCTGAGCTGAAATCCGGCGTGGATGGCCAGCAGGCAGATGCGACTGAAAAGGGTAATGAGGCAGCTCAGCCGCTGGTTGGCATGCAGACCTACCTTTATTTGGAAGAAGGTGCCAAGCTGCATTTCCATGTGGTTCAGATGCTGGAAAAGGAAAGCGTTTTCTTCCATGATATTGGCATTTTTGAGAATAAAAAATCATCGCTTACCATGACAAAACTGGATCTGGGAGCGCTGACCGTATATGAAGGACTGAACAACCTGCAGTCCGGAGACGAGAGTTTCTTTGATATGGACTTTGGGTTCCTGGGCTTGCCGGACAGCTCTATGGACATCAATTACAATGATGTGTTTGTGGGCAAAAAGGCAAACGGCCGTATGTATTTCAAGGAGGCACTCCTTGGCAACGCCAAAAAGACCTTCCGCGGAACGTTGGATTTCAGACAGTATTCCACCGCTTCCGTGGGCGATGAACAGGAAGATGTGATCCTTCTTGGCGAAGATGTTGTCAATAAAACCATTCCGCTGATCCTTTGCGAGGAAGAGGATGTGGACGGAAGACATGCTGCCACCATCGGTTCGCTGTCAGATGACATGCTTTTCTACATGCAGACCCGTGGCATCAGCAAGCGGAAAGCAGAGGAACTCATGGTACGCGCAAGTTTGCAGCATATCAGTTCACTGGTACCGTCGGAGTCCATCAAGAAGGCGGTCGTGAATGATATCTGTAGGGTTTTCGAATAGGGGATAGATGATGGATTTACAGGCAATACGCAGTGATTTTCCGATCCTTGCGGATCCGGAATATATCTACTTTGATAATGCAGCCACCAGCCAGAGACCGCGGCAGGTCTTAGAGGCGGTGGAGCAGTTTTATAAAACAACGAATGCAAATCCTTTGCGCGGGCTTTATGAGTGGAGCATCGGTGCAACAGAGGCTTATGAAAATGCCAGGGAAAAAGTGGCAGCCTTCATCGGCGCGAAAGGTCCGACGGAGATCGTTTTTACGCGCAATGCGACGGAGTCCATTAACCTGGTGGCCTATAGCTGGGGACTTGCGAATGTGCAGGAAGGCGACGAGATCGTCGTTTCCGTGATGGAGCATCACAGCAATATCCTGCCCTGGCAGATGGTCTGCAAAAAGACCGGCGCGAAACTAATCTTTCTGGAATGTGACAAATTCGGAAAAATCCCGGAGCAAGAATATACAGACAAGATCGGACCGAAAACAAAACTGGTTGCCATCACCATGGTATCCAATGTATTCGGCATCCAAAATCCCATTGCGGATATTGCAAAGTTAGCGCATGCTAACGGAGCACTGCTAATGGTGGACGGTGCCCAGGCAGCGCCCCACACAAAAGTGGATGTGAAAGCGCTGGGTGCGGACTTTTTTGCTTTCTCTGGCCACAAGATGCTGGCACCCTTTGGCATCGGCGGGTTGTATGCGCGGGAAGAACTGCTGGATAAGATGCCCCCGTTTCTGACCGGTGGTGAGATGATCGAATACGTGACCAGGCAGGATGCGACCTATGCGGAGCTGCCCCATAAATTCGAGGCAGGTACAGTGAACGCAGCCGGTGCGGTGGGACTGGCCGCAGCCATTGATTATCTGAATGAGATCGGCTTTGATTTTATTGAAGAACAGGAAAAGAAGATCACCCGGATCCTGTACGAGGGCATGAAGGATCAGAAATATATCACCTTGTTCGGATCTGAAAATCCCGATGAGCACAGCGGGATCGTGACTTTCAATATAGAAGGGTGTCATCCACATGATGTATCGTCGGTTCTGGACAGCGAGAAGGTTTGCGTCCGGGCGGGACATCATTGTGCGCAGCCGCTTTTACAGCACCTTGGCGTGAATGCCACCGCAAGGGCCAGTGTGTATTTTTATAATACGGAGCAGGAAGCGGAGCGGTTTTTGGAGAGTTTGTCCCACGTGCGCAGCTGGTTAGGCTACGCTGATTAAGGGCTGCGAATATACATATAAAAAATGAATGAGAGATAGAGATAACCATGGACTTAAAGCAGATATACCGAGAAATCGTAAACGAACACAACCTTCACCCAGGTCATAAAGATGAAATGAGTGCCCCGAAGATCCGTCGCAGGGGATCCAATCCAACCTGTGGTGACGACATTACCGTTTCACTGGACCTGGATGAGAACGGCATTATCACGGATGCGGCTTTTCAGGGAGAGGGATGCGCGGTATCCCAGGCGTCCACGGACATCTGTCTGGATATGATCATCGGAAAAACGAAGGACGAGGCGCTTTCCCTGGTAGAGACTTTTATGGATATGGTGCACGGTAAGGCGTCGGAAGAACAAATCGAAAGCCTGGAGGAGGCGGCTTCGCTGCAGGATGTAGCGCACATGCCGGCCAGAGTGAAGTGTGCGACGCTGGCGTGGCATACGCTGGAGAAGATGTTAAAAGAGGGCGGAGACGAGTAGGAATAGGTGAACTACTATGAGATTTGAAAGCAGGGAAATTTGGTTGAAAGACGGCAGGACATGCTTCCTGCAGCCGACAACCCCGGAATATGCGGAAAAGATGCTGGAGTATCTGCACCAGACGGCGGCGGAGACTCCTTTTTTGCTGCGGGAGCCTGAGGAGATCACGTATACCCTGGACGCGGAGAGGGCGATCCTGAAAGATCTCTTAGGGAAAAACGATACGGTTATGATGATGGCTTTGGTGGACGGAGAGATTGCCGGGAACTGCAGTATCGCCCGCATTGATCCGAAGAAACGGATCCGGCACAGGTGCTCTCTGGCGATTGCGCTGAAAAAAGATTATTGGAATCTGGGTATCGGGTCAGCAATGATGGAGTATCTGACGGAACTTGCCATCCAGATTGGTTTTGATCAAATGGAACTTGGCGTGATCGAGGGGAACGACCGCGCCAAGGCACTTTACGAAAAGAACGGTTTTGTGGAAACGGGAAAGATCGTCAATTCCATGAAATATGATGATGGCAGTTATCGTGATGAGATCATCATGAGTAAGTGGATCGGCAGGCCGAAAGAGTAGAGACTTATTCTTCCGGCCAGAACAGTTCATCCAAAGTCTTTCCCAAAATCTTGCAGATATTGATGCACAGGTTGATGGTGGGGTTGTAATCACCCTTTTCAATTGCGCTGATGGTCTGACGGGATACGCCGGCGGCTTTTGCCAGATCATCCTGTGAGAGGTCCTTGCCGGCTCGGGCTGCTTTTAATTTCAGATTCTTCATGGCTTAGTCCTCCTCTTCTTCAATTTCTTTCTTATCCTTGATTGATTTTGCAAATAACTGGATACCGATCAGGACGAATGCGAAACAGCAGACCAGATTCATAAAGGGAAACTGCAGTACGCCTTCTTCATAGATTGCCAGATCTTTCCAGTTGAAAAGTGCAGACAGCAGGTTGATGCCGGCAACAATCACTGCAAAAACCGCAAATCCTTTTGCATTGGTGTTCAGCCCCATGTAGGCGTCATGCCAGATATCATAACTTGCCATAACGATAGCGCCCAGCATAACCCCTGTGAATAAAACCATTTCCGGTATCATCGGGATCTTGATACCCATAGCGCTTATAACGACGATCGCTAAGTCATAGAAGATTATGGTGAAAAAACCATACTTATAACCGATTCCTCTGACAGCCAACTGCTTTTCATCATACTCGGTTTTTAATTTCCTGTCTTTGTTTACGATCTTCATCAGTAAAACGAAAATGGTGATCGCTACGAATATTCCGACTGCTACGCCTGCTTTATATGCTACTGACATTTTGATTACCTTCCTTTCTCATTGTTTGGTGGTATTTGATTTTGTTGTTTTGGTTTTGAAAATGTGTTTCTTGAAGCTTCTGACATGATACTACACCAACAATGGAATAATGTCAAGTATATTTTACAATTAATTTTCTAAACTTTACATTTTTCTATTTTGGTGCAGAGGCAAACCGTAGGAAAACCCTTGAAAAATCAATAGTTTTTTTCCTGTGTCTGTGGTATCATTAGGATATGTAATGTGACGGAAAGCAACGGGGGTTGCTTTTTGGTAGTGCAAAGTCCGATGTGAAAATACGAAGACAAGAAACTACTGATAAATTTCGGAGGTTTATTATGGGGCAGAAGATCTATCTCGACAACGATTGGGAATTCACAACGCAGTTTACGGAAGATATGATAGAGGGCAATTTTGACCGGGCGGGGCTTGAAAAAGTACGGCTCCCGCATACCACGGCGCAATTGCCCTTTCATTATTTTGATGAGCATGAATATCAGATGCTCTGCGGTTATGTCAGGCATATTTACGGAGAAAAAGAGTGGGCCGGCAAAACCGTGCTGCTGACCTTTGAGGCTGTGGGACACGATGCCACCGTGTATGTAAACGGCACGAAGATTTGTGAAAACCACTGCGGCTATACCGCGTTTACGGCGGACCTGACGGAGCATTTAAAGTTAGGCGAGGATAACCTTTTGGTGGTTCGGGTGGACAGCCGGGAGGACCTGAACATTCCGCCTTTCGGGTTTGTTATCGATTATATGACCTACGGCGGGATCTATCGGGATGTATACCTGACCATTAACAATCCGGCTTATATCCGGGATGTTTTCGTGACCACCAAAATGGCGGACAGATATTATGAAGATTTAGGGGAGGAAAAGCCTTTTCTTCGGGCGCATGCTTCCAAGACGCTCTCACGGATTGAGATCACCGGCGCGGGCACTGACTATTTGCTGCGCCAGTCCATTCGGAAAAAGGGGGAAGAGCAGTGGCAGTTATTGGGCGAGGTTGCCACAACGCCTGTGGAGACCGGTGCCTGTGAACTTTCATTTTCCATTGGTGATGTGGAACTTTGGGATGTGACCCACCCTGTTCTATATGAAATGAAGACGGAATTTTGCGACGGCAGCGGCGCCGTCAGCGACGAAGTGATCACCACCTTCGGATTCCGGAAGGCGATATTTAAGAAGAACGGTTTTTATCTGAACGGAAGAAAACTGAAGATCCGCGGCCTGAACCGTCATCAAAGCTACGCTTATGTGGGCTATGCAATGCCGGATTCCATGCAGGAATATGATGCTTTTCTTTTAAAAGAAGAGCTGGGCGTGAATGCAGTGCGGACATCCCATTATCCGCAAAAGCAGTCTTTTATTGATAAGTGCGATGAGCTGGGGCTTTTGGTTTTCACGGAGTTTCCCGGCTGGCAGCATATCGGTGACGATGACTGGAAGGAACAGGCGGTGGAAAATGTCCGCACCATGGTGACCCAGTACCGGAATCATCCCTCCATCATTCTGTGGGGCGTGCGCATCAATGAGTCCGTGGACGATGATGCGTTCTATGAACGGACCAACAAGATGGCCCATGTACTGGATCCCTCCCGGCAGACGGGCGGCGTGCGGTGCTATAAAAAGGGCAGTTTTTTAGAAGACGTTTATACCTATAATGATTTTTCCCATGAAGGAAAGAAAAAGGGCTGCGATAAAAAGAGCGATGTGACGCCGGATAACGAGAGACCCTATCTGATCAGCGAGTATAACGGGCATATGTATCCCACCAAGGCCTTCGACTGGGAGGAGCACAGGATGGAGCATGCAAAGCGCCATGCGAATGTGCTGGATGAGGTGGCCCGGCAGGAGGATATCAGCGGAAGTTTTGGCTGGTGTATGTTTGATTATAATACCCACAAGGATTTCGGCAGCGGCGACCGGATCTGCTATCACGGGGTGATGGATATGTTCCGCAATCCCAAGCAGGCAGCCTTTGTATATGCTATGCAGCAGGATGAAAAGCCGGTGTTGGAACTTTCTTCCACCATGGATATCGGTGAGCATCCCGGCTGCAACAGGGGAGACATTTTTATCTATACCAATGCAGACAGCGTGAGGATGTACAAGAACGATGTATTTATCCGGGAGTTTTACGCAGGGGATTCGCCTTATAAAAACCTGCGTCACGGTCCCATCCCGGTGAATGATTATATCGGCAATCTTTTAGAGGAAAAAGAGAATATGCCCAAAGCCCAGGCAGAGGCAGTAAAAGACCTGCTCAACGAAGTGGCAAGGGTGGGGCTGTACGGTATGAGCAAGACCATGTACTTAAAAGCCGGCAGGCTGATGGTACAGTACCATATGAAGATGACAGACGCAGTGGAGCTCTATAACCGCTACATCGGCGACTGGGGCGGCGCTTCCACCACCTATCGGTTCGAGGCCATCAAAGCCGGGGAAGTGGTAAAGACCCTGACGAAGACGCCCATGACCAAAACCTGTCTGCAGGTAAAAGTCAGCCATACCGAACTTTCCGAAACTCATACCTATGACGTGGCGGCAGTACGGTTCATGCTGACGGACGAAAGCGACAATCAGTTACCCTTTGCTAACGATCCGGTGACGTTGGAGGCAACCGGCGCTATCGAGTTGATCGGCCCGTCTGTTGTCAGCCTGCAGGGCGGCATGTTCGGATGCTACGTCAAAACCATTGGCCAGGCGGGAGAGGGGAAACTGACGCTGACCTTACAAAATGGTGAAAAGAAAGAAATTGAGTTTGAGGTGAGTGTGTAATCGTTGAGCCACACCGCAGGTGTTTTTCCGGGAAAACCTTCTTAAGCGAAAGCGACGTCAGGAATTTTCCGGGAAAACACGGAGGTGGGGCGGGGGAAATATAAATCGAGGGGATCAAAACGGTGATCTGTCATATCAGATCGATACGAAAGGAGAACCCATATGAATCTATCCGTGAAAGAAAAAATCTCATACGGTCTCGGCGCAGTAGGAAAAGATATGGTCTACATGTTGTCGGCCAGTTATGTACTTTACTATTTCCAGGACGTGCTGGGTGTCAGCGCGGTGGCCATGGGCATGATCCTGCTGGCAGCCAGGATCTTTGATGCTTTTAACGATCCCATCATGGGCATCGTGGTAGCCAAGACCAAAACCCGCTGGGGAAAATTCCGCCCCTGGCTGATGATCGGTACCCTGACGAATGCGGCGGTCCTGTTCATCATGTTTGCCGCACCCCCTGACATGGATGGAAAAGGCCTGGTGGCCTACGCAGCGATCACCTATATTCTCTGGGGCGTGACCTATACCATGATGGATATCCCTTACTGGTCCATGATCCCGGCCTTTACCACCGGCGGAAAAGAAAGGGAAGGGCTTACAACCCTGGCAAGGTCCTGTGCAGGCGTGGGCAGCGCGCTGGTAACCATCTTTACCGTTATGATCGTACAGGCTATCGGCCGGGCAGTGGCAGGAAAAGGCGCATCCGCCCAGCAGGTGGAGATTTCCGGTTTTAAGTATTTTGCCCTGATCATCGCCATCCTGTTCATCGTTTTTATCGCCATTACCTGCCTGAACATCAAGGAAAAAGCCACGGTGGATATGGACTCCCCTTCGGTGGGACAGATGTTTAAGGCGCTGCTTTCCAACGATCAGGCCATGACCATCGTGATCGCCATCGTGCTGATCAATTGCTCGGTTTATATCACCTCCAACCTGGTCATTTACTTTTTCAAATATGATTTCGGCGGCGAGACCTGGGGCAACAGTTATACCCTCTTTAATATGTTTGGCGGCGCGATCCAGATCCTTTCCATGATGATCGTTTATCCGCTGCTTAGGCGCTTTGCCACTAATGTGAAGATTTTCTACATCTGCCTTGGCAGCGCCATCATCGGCTATGCGACACTGTTCGCCATTGCTTTTACCAACATGTCAAACGTGTTCATCCTCTTCATCCCGGGCTTTTTCATCTTTGCCGCAAACGGGGTGCTGCAGGTGCTGACCACGGTTTTCCTGGCAAATACCGTGGACTACGGAGAACTGAAAAACGGCCGAAGGGATGAGTCGGTGATCTTTTCCATGCAGACCTTTGTGGTAAAACTGGCCTCCGGCATTGCGGCAATGATCGCGTCCATCTGTCTGTCTGTCAATAACCTAAAGAGCGACGACGGGGCCGATACCGCAGCCCTGGTGGACTTTTCCAAGAGTGTTTCCGAGTCCTCCAAACTGGGACTTCGGATGACCATGACCATCATCCCCATCATCGGCTTGTTTGTGGCGATCTTTTTCTTCAAAGAGAAATTCATCCTGACGGAAGAGAAGATGGATGAGATCACGAAGCAGCTTGGCAGGGGAGCCGGGGAAAAAAGTGAGGAAAAATAAAAACAGGAACTTAAGATATGGCGAAGAGGCATAAAAACAAAGAAGGAAAGACGGCGGAAAAAAAGAGTTTTTGGTCAAAAATCTATCCCCCGTACGTTATCATTTTTCTGGTCTATGTTGTACATTGTGCGGTCTTCATTACGGCGGCTCTTTGGGCGCTGCGTCTGTCTTCGAATGTGACGGCTACCATGGGAGTTGTGAGGGGCGCCACAGAGCCGCAGCGACTTGTCCATTTCGATTCTGAACATAAACAGACGAAGTATTATTATGCCAGTGACCTGACAGTGGATTATCAGGATCCGGAAACCGGAGAAAAAGCGACCGCCATTGTCCGTGACACGCATAATAAACCGGAGTATTTTCCAAAGAACGGGACGGAGGTAAAGATCAACGTCATAAAATCGGAAAGCGGTAATATCGTTGTGATGCATGAGCCGAAGATCCTATACAGTGCCATTATCGTTTTCAGTGTTTTTGCAGTGGTTGCCGCCACGATCTGTATTATCTGGTATGCCAAAGAGGAAATGCGATGATTACGAGAATTGAAAACACTTTTGTATTGTCCACGAACCAAACCACCTATGCTTTCAGCGCATTGAAAACAGGTCATTTGGAACACCTGTATTACGGGCGGAAGATCGCGGCCTTTTTGCCGGAGAATATCCGGAAGGTGTGCTGGGCAGAGAGTGAAAAAGAGAAGGATAATAAGGGCTATCAGCCCACCGGAGCGGAAAGTCTGTTTGAAAAACATGCCTTTGCACCGGGGTGCGCCAATAGGCCCACGGATGAGCAGGTACCTTTCAGCCTGGAGGATATCAATCTGGAAATGTCCTCTTACGGGAAGGGCGATTTCCGGGAGCCCTTTGTGGAAATGGTCCATGGGGACGGCTCTGCCACCTGCGATTTTCTCTTTGAAAAAGCGGAGATCACGGACGGCAAGCCGGAGATGGAAAGCGACCTGCCGGGTTCTGTAGGCACTTCCTTTTATAAACCGGAAAGGCTCAGTATCCGGCTTTTTGATAAGCAGTATGGAATTGCGCTGATCATGGATTACTATGTCTATGAATGGTGCGACGTGATCTGCCGGACCTCCAAACTGATCAATGAAAGCGGCGAGACAGTATGGGTCAAGCGCCTCCTTTCCGGGCAGCTGGATTTTGACCGGGCGGGCTACGTGATGAGTAATTTTACCGGCGCCTGGGCAAGGGAGATGAACCGCAGCGACATTCCGCTGCAGGTGGGCCGGTTTGTGAATTCCAGTTATACGGGATCTTCCTCCAACCATGCCAATCCTTTCGTGATGCTGTCACAGTTCGGTACCACGGAGGACCGGGGCAATGCCTGGGGTCTGAACCTTGTCTACAGCGGCAATCATTATACCGCTGGCGAGGTGTCCAGCCATGGCAAGACCCGGGTAGTCTGGGGCATGAACCCCCTGGGCCTTTCCTGGGAACTTTTGCCCGGTGCGAGTTTTGAGGCGCCTGAGGCTGTGATGACCTTTTCCCATGAGGGCTTTAACGGCATGAGCCGGCATATGCACGACTTTGTTTCAGAGCATATCGTGCGGGGCATGTGGAAGAAAAAAGAACGCCCCATTTTGCTCAACAGCTGGGAGGCGGCGTATTTTGACATCAACGAGCACAAACTCCTGAAACTGGCGAAGGCGGCGAAGGATGTGGGGATCGAGCTTTTCGTTATGGACGATGGGTGGTTCCTTGGCAGGAATGATGATACTTCCTCCCTTGGCGACTGGGAGGCAGATCCAAAAAAACTGCCGGACGGCCTGAAGGGACTCAGCGAAAAGATCAAGCGCCTGGGTATTGATTTTGGCCTTTGGGTAGAGCCGGAGATGGTCAATGTGAAAAGCAAGCTTTACGAGGCGCATCCCGAGTGGGTGCTGCAGATCCCCGGAAAGCCCCACGCGGAAGGGCGCAACCAGAGAATTTTGGACCTGACCCAGACGGCGGTACAGGACTATATTATCGATGCCATGAGCAAGGTTTTTTCCGAGGGAGATATCTCCTATGTGAAGTGGGATATGAACCGCACTATGACGGATGTGTTCTCCCAGGCTTTGGAGGCAAAGAATCAGGGAGAGGTTTTCCACCGCTATATGCTGGGACTTTACAGGGTGGCAAAAACCCTGACAGAGAAGTTTCCGCGGATCCTCTTCGAGGGCTGTTCTTCCGGCGGCAACCGGTTTGACCTGGGAATGCTGTGCTACTTCCCCCAGATCTGGGGCAGCGATGATACGGATGCCATTTGCAGGGCGACCATCCAGACGGGCTATAGCTACGGCTATCCGCCTCAGTGCGTCAGCGCCCATGTATCGGCGGTACCCAACCATCAGACCCTGCGTACCACACCCCTTTCCACCCGCTTTGCGGTGGCAGCGTTCGGGAGCTTTGGTTATGAATGCAATCTCTGCGATATGAAGGCGGAGGAAGTAGCGGCCATCAAAGAGCAGGTGGCCCTGTACAAAGAATGGCGGAGCGTTTTCTTCAGCGGGCATTTTTACCGCGGAAGGAGCTTCTTATCCTGCGCAAGGGCAGAGGCAGATGCAGGCAGCGGCATGCGGTTTGGAAATGCCAATGAGTCCGGCAATATCACGGAGTGGACCATGGTAAGCCCGGACCGGACGAAGGCAGTGGGCATGATCGTGCAAAAACTCAATGCCCCAAACACCCGGTATCAGTATTTTACGCCGAAGGGACTGGATCCCGAAGGGGTTTATCATATGACGGGGCAGCCCTTAAAGCACAACATCAAGGCGTTTGGGGACCTGGTCAATACGGTATCACCGGTACATATCAAGCAGGATTCCATGGTGCACAACGTGCTGGCCCGCTTTATCAAGATGGACGGGGAGACGGAGGATTACCTGGCCTACGGCGACAGCCTGATGTATGCGGGGGTCAAGCTTTCCCAGGCCTTCGGCGGTACGGGTTATGATGAAAGAGTGCGGTTCTTCCCGGACTTTGCATCAAGGCTTTATTTCTTTGAAAAACTGGAGGAAAAGAAAAGTTCCGAGGCGTGACAGAAAAGTGACAGAGGGGCAATAGTGCTTGTATAAAGTATGCCGTCATGGTACAATTATATATTATCATTCATAGAAAAAGATAAGGGTGAAAAGTTATGTTAGACATTCGTTTTTACATGCAGTTTGATCAGGTTTGGGAGAAGGCAAGAAACGGCGGATTTGCAGATAAGCAGGAACTGTTTGATGCCTTGGAGGCGATCCGCAGCAAGGATCCGGTGGTGTATAATATCGAGACCACCAACCGCTGCAACATGCGCTGCCAGATGTGTCCGAGAACGACCATGATGACCAGGCCCATTGAAGATATTGATTTTGAGACCTTTGCGCATGTGGTGGAGCAGTTATCTCCCCATGACGATGCGCTCTGGCAGGAGTGGAAGAAATGGTGTGAGGCTAAGTACGGCATCCGGGAAGAGGATGAGCCCAGCGAAAATCATTTCTTTTTATATGTCATCAGCAAGGTGATCCAGCTTCATGGCTACGGCGATCCCCTGCTGGATAAGCATATGGATGAATATGTACGGATGCTGACCGAGCACGGCTTCCCGACTTATTTTTCCTGCAATCCGGCGAACATCGATATGGAGCGGACCAAAAAGATGCTCGATGCGGGCCTTACCTACATCAAGTATTCCATCGAGAGCGTGGACGATGCAAGCTACAAGGAGATCCGCGGTCAGGCGGCCAATTTCTCCAAGAGTTATCAGGATATCCTGAAGGTCCTGGATTATAAGCATGAAAAAGGGCTGGGCTGCAACATCGTGATCACCATGCTGAACTTAAACCGCAAGAATCAGAAGGAAGAGTTCGACAGGCTGCTGGAAGCCTTTGACGGACTGGATGTTTATACTTATCTGAAGAGTGAGGATTGTCAGTGGTATCGCAAGGACTTCCACGGAACGGAGTCCATCCACTGGTCCGAACCCTGCAAGCACCCCTGGATGACCATGACCGTGAAATCCAACGGCGAGGCCACCATGTGCATGGAAGACTTTAACAACGAGATTATATTAGGGGATACAAAAACGCAGAGCTTGAAGGAGATCTGGGAAGGAGAGGCTTACCGGAACTTCAGATGGCAGCATATCGACGTGGCACCGGGCATTAAATGTTCGGAAGAATGTGATATGAAGCTGATCGGGTGTTACTATTCGCAGAATGGACAAGCGGGTGTGTGATTTCGGCGTGCTTGCATGCAGATAATCACACAGACGATTGGACAATTCCTGCGAAGCAGGAATCCTGCATTCATGAACAAAACGGAAGAGTTTGCGAAGCAAACGGGTTTTGTGAATGAGATGCAGATTCTGTGAATAAGTTTGTATGGGGAAATAGCATGGCATACGTGCTCTTTTATCTAATTTTATTTTTGCTGGCCCTTGTGAACCTGCTGGTATTTTTGGTCTTTAATTCCCGGCAGCATAACTTTTTCTATGGCCTTTTTCTGATGATCGCAGTTGTTGCAAACGGCGGTTATCTGTTTATTGCCCTGTCCCAGTCCATGGGCGAGGCCGTCATGGCCACCAGGATCAGCTATGTGGGTGCGGCCTTTTTGCCCGGCGTCGCCCTGTTCTGCGTCCTGGATCTTTGCTCCATTGATATTCACTGGTACGGCAGGGCACTGGTATCCATATGGGCGGCGGCGGTTTACGGGTTTGCCATGAACATCGGCTATTCGGACCGGTTTTACCATTCCCTGCAGCTGATCACTGAGGATGGCGCCTCCAGGCTGGTTTACAAAACCGGACCGCTTTTCGTGATCATGGTCATTCAGATCTACACGATGCTGTCTTTGATCATCGCAGTCTGTATCTATTCATTCCGGGAGAAAAAATCCGTATCCTATAAAAATATGCTCTATCTGCTGGTGATCTCTTTGGTTGCGGCTATCGGATATTGCGTGGGGAAGGTATTGTTTACCAAGATCAATATCGTGCCCCTTTCATTTTTGATCGACGGATGGCTCCTGCTGGCACTGCAGCGACGTGTGGTTCTCTATGACGTAAACGGCATTGTGGCAGATACTATCGTGGCACAGGAAACTTACGGCTATATCGTGCTGGATATGCATAAAAACTTCATTGCCTCCGATCATGCGGCGCAGAAGTTTTTCCCGCAGATCGAGCCTTTGCACGTGGACTTTTCACTGCCGAAGGACGATCCCTTCTTTGTCCGGCTCTTTAAGTTGATGGCGCAGTTGGACGATACGCTCAATGAGGCAGTGGACTACATCTATCAGCAAGGACGGGAATACAAGGTTGCGGTTGATTATCTGAAGAATAAAAAGGGTCATCATCTCGGCTATTACGTGGAGCTGGTGGATGCCACGGATGAACGCGAGAATGAGCGCCAGATGGCAAGTTATAACGAAAAACTGCAGCGCGACGTGGAGCGGGAGACCAGGCATCTGAAAGAGGTGCAGGATCGGATGCTCCTGGGCATGGCGAACATGATTGAAAACCGCGACAACTCCACCGGCGGCCATATCAAACGTACCAGCATGGGCGTGAAGATCCTGGCCAAGGAACTGATGAGCCGGGATGAATGGGATGGCGTTTTCACTGCGAAATATTGCGAGACCATGATCAAGGCGGCGCCGCTTCATGATATCGGCAAGATTGCAGTCGATGATGATATTTTGAAGAAACCGGGAAGGTTTACGCCGGGTGAATTTGAACAAATGAAACAGCATGCACCGGAAGGGGCAAGGCTTTTGCATTCCGTTATCGGCGAGATTGAGGATCCGTATTTTGTACAGATCGCAGAAAATATGGCTCATTATCATCATGAGAGATGGAATGGCACAGGATATCCGGACAAATTAGTTGGAGAACAGATTCCTATGGAGGCAAGGGTTATGGCTATCGCCGATGTATACGACGCGCTGGTTTCCAAGCGCTGCTACAAAGACCCCATGACCTTTGCAGAAGCTGATGCCATTATTAAAGAGGGTATGGGCAGCCAGTTTGACCCGGCCCTTGCGGATGTCTTTGAAGCCTGCCGGCCGCGATTGGAGCGGTATTATAACAAGCAGCTGGTGTTGGCCGACCAGGCAGTCTGAAAGTGGTATAATTTAGGCAATCAATGGACGTTTGCGCAAAGTCCGTTTGGGAAATACGGAGCGAAAACTATTGATCAAATAATAAAGGGGGATATATTATGGATCCGAAAGCAATGTACAAATTATCTTATGGACTTTTCGTGCTGACAACTTCTCTGCCGGCAAAATCCAATGGCTGCATCACGAATACAGCAATCCAGGTGACCAGTGAACCGAATCAGATCGGTTTTGCGGTAAACAAGGCAAACCTGACCCACGATATGGTGAAATATGTGAAAAAGTGCAATATTTCCATTATCAGCCAGGATGCGGATTTTTCCCTGTTCAAACACTTTGGATTCCAGAGCGGCCGGGATTGTGATAAGTTCGCAGATTTCACGGATTGTAAGACGGCAGCGAACGGCATTCCCTATATCACAAAGGGAACTAATGCTTATATCAGCATTGAGATCGTGGATACGGTGGACCTTGGCACCCACACCTTCTTTGTGGGCAAGGTGACGGATATGGAAGTGCTGTCTGATACGCCTTCCGCTACTTATGAGTACTATCAGAATAACATTAAGCCGAAGCCGGAAAAGGTGGGCGAAACCAAGGACGGGCAGACCGTATGGCGCTGCAGGATCTGCGGCTATGAGTATGTGGGAGAGGAACTTCCCGATGATTTCATCTGCCCGATCTGCAAGCATCCGGCAAGCGATTTTGAAAAAGTAACAAAATAGAAATAACAGAAAAGAGGAACAAAACAATGCAAAATCTGGGATTTATCGGTATGGGCAATATGGGAAAAGCGCTGGCAACAGGCTTTATCAAATCCGGTAAGATCAAAGCCGAGAACGTATTTGCCTATGCACCCAATCAGGAGAAATTAAAAGAAAACGCTAAGGGACTCGGTTTTATCCCACTGTCCTCCCTGCAGGAGCTGACGGAAAAAGCCGATACGATCATCATGGCATGCAAGCCGCAGCAGATCGACGGCGTGCTTCAGAAACTTGTGAATGCCTATGACAGACAGGGTAACGGCGCTGCAGTAACGCCGGATACACCGTCTCTTTTGGACGGCAAGGCGCTGATCTCCATCGCAGCCGGCTGGGACCTGGCGGCTTATCAGGAAAAACTTTCGGATCAGGTGCGGATCCAGTTTGTCATGCCCAATACCCCTGCCATGGTAGGCAGCGGCGTGATGCTCTTTGAAGACAGAAACACGCTGCAGCCGAAGGAACGTGAGCAGATCCGTGATCTGTTCTCGCCTCTTGGCATGATCGCTGAGATTCCCTCCCATCTGATGGGCATTGGCGGCGCGGTAACAGGCTGTGGTCCTGCTTTTGTGGATCTGATGATTGAGGCATATGCGGATGCGGCGGTTAAGTACGGTGTTCCGAGAGGACTTGCTTATCCCCTGGTATCCCAGACCATTTTCGGCGCAGCCAAGTTACAGCTGGCAACCGGAATGCATCCGGCAGCCTTAAAGGACCAGGTAACATCTCCCGGCGGTACCACCATCCGCGGCGTTGCAGCTTTGGAGGAGTATGGTTTCAGGAGCGCATGTATTGCATCCATTGATGCGATTATGGACTTCAAAAAAAGCTAAATCAACAAAATGAATAATCAGACAAAGATCACCATCGGAATATTGGCCCACGTGGATGCAGGTAAGACCACCCTTTCGGAACAGCTTCTCTTTCGCAGCGGCGTGCTGCGGAATATGGGAAGGGTGGATCATGGCGATAGCTTTTTGGATACCGATCAGCTGGAAAAAAGCCGTGGCATTACCATCTATTCCAAGCAGGCCAATTTTCATCTCGGTGATCATGACCTGATCCTGTTAGATACGCCCGGCCATGTGGATTTTTCCGCGGAGATGGAACGGGCGCTTTCTGTGCTCGATTATGCCATCCTGCTGGTCAGTGCAGCAGATGGCGTGAATCCTCATACGGAGACGCTGTGGCGTCTTTTATCTCATCATCAGATTCCCGTTTTCATTTTTGTAAATAAGATCGATCAGTTTACAGACCCTGATGGTCGCATGGATGAGGATAAGAAAAACGAGCTTTTATCCTCTATGCAGAAAAAACTGTCTGCTGATATTCTGGACTTCTCTATTTCACCTGAGGAACGGGGCGACAACTTCTATGAGACGCTTGCGATGCAGGACGAAAGCTTACTCGATCGTTTCTTAAGCCGTGATTTAATAAATGAAAAATATGCAACAACGGGTGATATTGAAGGGCTGATCATCTCCCGCAAGATATTTCCCTGCTTCTTCGGCAGCGCACTGAAAGGGGATGGGGTTGAGGAGTTTGTAAATGAATTACCGTTGTATCTGAAAGAAAAAGAGTTTCCGAAAACCTTTGGCGCGAGAGTCTTTCGGATCAGCCGTGATTCCCAGGGGCAACGTCAGGTACATGTTAGAATAACGGGCGGAATCCTAAAAGTCCGGGATGAGATCAGCGCCGGCGGAGGGACAGCAGATCATTCTGAAGATGTGATCGAAGAAGATTCGGAAGACAGATCGCAGGACAGTGTGAACGATGAATCTGAAAATGAGAAGGCAGCAGACAAAATAAAAACGAGCGATATTAAAAGTGAGAGCAGTCAGTCTCAAAAGGTTTCTCAGATCCGTATCTACTCTGGCGGGAAGTTTGAAACAACCGGCGAGGTTCGTGCCGGTGATGTGGCAGTCCTTTTGGGCCTTGCAGATATACGGCCGGGAGATGGTCTCGGTTTTGAAGAAAACATCACCGACAGGGAAATGGTACCGGTGCTCGGTTACAGGGTTCGTTCCAAAGAGCAAATGCCGGATGCGGCTCTTTTGGAAAAACTCCGTCTCATGGAAGAAGAGAGTCCGGAGCTTTCGGTTGAGTATGAAGAGGAGAAAAAAGAAATCCGCATCTGTGTCATGGGCAGTGTCCAGACTGAGGTTCTGATCAGCAGGATGCGCAGCCGGTTTGACATCGATATAGAGTTGGATGAAGGCGAAGTGGTCTATTTAGAGACCATTGAAGATGTGGTGGAAGGCGTAGGACATTTTGAACCCCTTCGCCATTACGCGGAAGTCCATCTGCTCTTAGAGCCGGGCGAGCGGGGCAGCGGTCTGGTTTTCCGCAGTAAGGTTTCGAGCGATGTGCTGGCGACGAACTGGAAACGGCTGATCATGCAGCATTTATCTGAGAAGAAACACAGAGGTGTGCTGACCTGCGCACCCATTACAGATATGAAGATCACTTTGGTTGCGGGCAAAGCCCATACCAAACATACCGAGGGAGGAGATTTCAGACAGGCAACTTACCGCGCCGTGCGGCAGGGTCTGATGCAGGCGAAAAGTATTCTGCTTGAGCCTTATTTCAGACTGCGGATTTCTGTGCCTACATCACTGGTAGGCAGGGTTTTGACGGAAGTTGAGGCTTTATCGGGAAGTGCACAGGTAACTGTTATGGAACAGGATGTCACTTTGATCACGGGCAGAGCGCCGGTATCCACCTCCCGGAATTTTGCCGCACAGCTGGCTGCCTTCTCCGGGGGACGCGGACGGATCGAGATGCAGTTCGACGGCTACGATATCTGTCATAATGCGGAGGAAGTGATCGCTGCGAAGGGCTATGAACCGGAAAGGGATCTGCGGAACAAGGCGGATTCTGTCTTTTGTTCTCACGGAAGCGGCGTGACGATCCCCTGGAACGAAGTACCCCTTCATATGCACCTGCCCTTTGTCCTGAAAAAGGGAAAGGATGGAAATGCCGATCTGCAAATGAATAATAACGAAAGTTATGGAAATGGCGCGGGGAATTCAAAAAATAAGAACAAAGCATCGGGAGCCGCCTCTTTCTATGCCGGAGAGGATGAACTGAAGGCGATTTTTGAGAGCACATACAAAACCAGCTGGCATGGCAGAAAGGATACAGAGCAGGAGAGCGAAGAGAGGGGAAGAGGCTGGAACGGAAGGGCGACAGGCGGCGCATCAGAAAGAGGACGCCGGAATGCAGAAACGGATCGGGGGACTGATCAGCAGACCGAACAGCAAAAGACAGGCGGGGCTGCGAAGAAGCCTGCAGTACATCCGAAAGAGGAGCTACTTTTGGTGGACGGATATAATGTCATTTTTGCAAGTAGTGAACTATCCGCTCTTGCGAGAGATAATTACGATGCGGCAAGAGGAAAACTCATGGATATGTTGTCGGATTTTCAGGGCACGAGGAGCGGACCGCTCTGGGTGGTTTTTGATGCCTACAAAGTAAAAGGCGGGGTAGAACATGTGGAAGACTTCCTTAATATAAAGGTGGTTTATACAAAAGAGAATCAGACGGCGGATATGTTCATCGAAAAGACCGTTCATGAAATGAGAAAGCAGTATGACATCACCGTTGCGACATCAGACGGATTAGAACAGGTCGTATCCCGCGGCCAGGGCGCGAGGATGATTTCCTCAAGAGAACTGCTCCGGCTCATGGAAGAAACAAAAGAGAATCTCCGTAGGACGCACATGGGCGGAAACTGATCTGTGTTCAAATGATCAGGGACCAGTTTGCAGGAAAAAAGTCGAAACGGAAAAACAGGCCAATAACATAGAAACCGGAGTCAATCAAATAAATTGACTCCGGAATTTAATTTGTAATAAATTTAATTTGGAATTAATAAATTATAAAGCGGTCATATTCGGGCTTACTGCCAGCCGCCGTCTAATTTGATGATCTGGCCGGTCAGGTAAGAAGGTGCATCGATGATATGATGTACCATTTTGGCAACCTCCAGGGTTGTGCCGATCCTGTCTGCAGGAATCTCGCCTTTGAGGATCTCCAGATCTGCCATGGACAGATGCTTGTTCATATCCGTATCGATCACACCACAGGCGATGGCGTTTACCTGAATGTTGCTGGGGGCCAGTTCCTTGGCCAGGGCTCTGGTGAAACTGTTCAGTCCGCCTTTGGATGCAGAGTAAGCTACTTCCATG
Source organism: Lachnospiraceae bacterium (assembly GCA_017550925.1). Classification (GTDB taxonomy): domain Bacteria; phylum Bacillota; class Clostridia; order Lachnospirales; family Lachnospiraceae; genus RGIG7926. The sequence continues at coordinate 19,299 of JAFZNL010000294.1, forward strand.
GAGGCACCTACATTTCCCCAGACAGAGGAGATATTGATGATCTGCCCTGCGTGTTTTTTCAACATCAGCGGAATTGCCATGCGGCTGGTGTAGAAGCAGGCGGAAAGATTCGTACGGATCACGTTGTCCCAGTCCTCTACATCCATATCGGATAAAAGCCCAACGTAGGAAATCCCGGCGTTATTGATCAGGATATCCAGATCCGACACTTGGGAAAAGCATTCCTCGACAAAATGCACATCCCCTATATCTCCGATAAAACTGGTGCACTCGATATTGAATTTGTCGGCAAGTTCATTGGCAAGCGCGGTCAGCCGCTGGGAAGAACTATGGCAGGTCAGATACAGATGATAACCGGAGGCGGCAAGGTCTCTTGCGATCGCCTCACCGATGCCTCTGGATGCGCCGGTGATAAATGCGTATTTCGTCATGGGTATCCCTCCCTTCGCAATTTAACATGTTATATATAGGGAAAAACTATGTATAAATCTACTGTGTTTTCTAATTAAATTATAGCTCATTTCTGATCGTATTTCTACAATATATATAGGAATATCTGCAATATTATGGATATCTGAAATATATAAGAATAATTGCAATATAGGAATATCTGCAATAACTGAACTTTCATAATAAAAAAATCTATTGCCGATGCCCGATGCGTTGGTGTAAGGTAGAAAACGAGGTATCAAACCTGGCATAGTAGAGAAAAATCCGGTATGAAAATGCGAAACCGGGAAACAGTTAATAAATTCAGGAGGACAGAATATGTTAGAAACATTAAAACAGCAGGTGTATGAAGCGAATATGGAGCTGCCGAAAAGAGGGCTTGTAACCTATACCTGGGGGAATGTCAGCGGCATCGACAGGGAAAAGGGGCTGTTTGTCATCAAACCCAGTGGCGTGGAATATGATGAATTAAAACCGGAAGACCTGGTAGTACTGGACTTAGAGGGCAATATCGTGGAAGGGAAACTCCGTCCCTCATCCGATACACCCACCCATCTGGAACTGTATAAGGCATGGCCCGGCGTGGGTGGTATTGTGCATACCCATTCCACCGAAGCGGTTGCCTGGGCGCAGGCGGGACGCAGCATTCCGGTATACGGGACTACCCATGCGGATTATTTTTACGGGGATATCCCCTGTACCAGAGGTCTGACCATGCAGGAGATCAAAGAGGCTTATGAGAAAAACACGGGTCTGGTGATCATCGAAACTTTTGCGCAGAAAGAACTGGATCCTCTCCATACTCCCGGCGTGCTCTGCGAGCATCATGGTCCCTTTACCTTCGGAAAAGATGCAGCTGCAGCAGTTTATCATGCGGTAGTATTGGAAGAAGTGGCAAAGATGGCAGCCAAAACAGAGGTGCTTCGCGCGGATGCGGAAAAAGCACCCTCTTATTTAGTAGAAAAGCATTTTGAAAGGAAGCATGGCAAGAATGCTTATTACGGACAAGGCTGATTTTGAAAAATAACATATATTACGCAATCGTTTTCGATAAATGACGCCGTTCTTTTAAAAAAGTTACAAAAAAAGTACAAAAAAACTTAAGAAATCCCCTATATCTTGTTGACAAAGCAAGGCCATAATGTTATATTTGTCTACGGATGTAACAATTTTGTAATAATTTACACATTTGGAGGATATATGTTTAATAAAAGAAGTAAGTTAACTGCATTCATCATTACAGCAGCAATTACTTTGACAGTATTACCGACGACCGCATTCGCAGAAGGTCTTCCTTCTATCGGTGCAGGGTCGTCGATTAATGTAGAGGCTACAGATCTTGTAGCCAGCACAGATACAACTGTAGAGACAGCAGCAGTAAAGACATCGGTAAAACAGACTGTCCTTCCTTCAGCGGGTGTTGAGGCTGCCTGTGGTGGTATTGCTTCTTCCGTTGTCAGCGAGAAAAAGGCAGAAACAGTAGTCGCAGATATCGCAGAGATCGAAACAGATGGCGTTGCAGCTACGCAGCCTGTGGCAGAGGCTCCTCAGGTATCCGCTGATGATACAGAGCAGCTTGCAGCAGAGACAGCTGTTGCTCCGGCAGAAGAGGTACAGGAGACAGTTACCGATATCGCAGTTCCGGATGACATTGCAAATGCAGGCGTTGCAGCTGAGACAGCAGCAACCGATGAACAGAATACAGAAACGGTTCAGGAAGGTGAGATCGCTCAGGCTGGAGATCTTGCAGAAGCAGCTCCGGTTGATGCATCCGGAAAGACAGTTTCCGGCGCAGATGCAGCAGCAGACAGCGCAAAGCAGATGTACAGCAACCTGGTTATTGCGAAATGTAATGACTATGTAAATGTCCGCAAAGAGCCCAATGAAGAAGCTGAGATCCTCGGCAAGCTTTACAATGAATCCGTTGGTGATTATGTTTCCGAGACAGAGAACGGCTGGATCGAGATCATTTCCGGTACCGTTCGCGGATATGTAAAAGAAGATTATGTCGTAACCGGCGATGCAGCAGTTGAGCGTGCAAAAGAAGTCGGTAAGCGTCTTGCAACCGTTAATACACAGACACTTTATGTAAGAGAAGATCCTACAACAGATTCATCCGTTATCGGTATGGTAGCAGGCGAGGATGACCTGAGTGTTGTAGAAGAGAACGAAGACGGATGGGCTAAGGTTTCCGTAGAGGAAGGCGAAGGCTATGTATCCACTGATTTCGTTACTCTGAAGACTGAGTTTGTTAAGGCTGAGTCCAAAGAAGAGGAAGCAGCAAGACTTGCAAAAGAAAAGGCTGAGAGAGAAGCAGCTGAAGCAGCAGCAAGAAAGAAAGCCGGCAAGAAGAAAGGCAAAGGCGGCTCAGGTTCAGGCGGTGGCGGAAGCTATGCAGCACCTTCGGGTGGCGGTGGATCAGCAGTTGCTAACTATGCACTGCAGTTCGTAGGCAATCCGTATGTATACGGCGGATCTTCCCTGACAAATGGTACTGACTGCTCCGGTTTCGTAATGAGCGTATATGCAGCATTCGGCGTAGGCCTGCCGCATTCCTCCGGTGCACAGAGAAGCTGTGGTGCTGATGTCGGTGGTCTTGCAAATGCACAGCCTGGTGATATCGTATGTTATTCTGGCCATGTAGGTATCTACATCGGCGGCGGCCAGATCGTACATGCATCGACTGCTAAGACCGGTATCAAGGTTTCCAATGCAAGCTATAGAAGCGTTCTTTCCGTAAGAAGAATCTTCTAATCAAAGAACTATCTGATAATAACATCGGATATTATATGTCAGAAATCGCTATATCTGTCAGATCAGATGAGGGCGTTTCAAAAGAATACAGGGAGCGGGGCATGTCTTAGGACATGCCCTGTTGCGTTGTAAGGATGTATGCGTTGCTTGATCTGTAATAACTTTTGATTATGTGCTAATCCATACCGTAATCTGTGTCATAAATCATGTCATATTTGTTTTCGAGCGTCTGCTCAATTTTAGGAAATTGAGGCTTCTTGTGCAACATGCACAACACTTTTGAAAATCAAGAGGCAATCTGCAAAATCTAAAGAAAAGTTTTCCACAATCCAAAACCCGATTTTATCAAGGAAAGCGACTTATAAACGAAGTTATCCACTTTTTCCACAAAAAAAGAGAGAAAATAATGGTATTTTATGGAAACCGGACGAACGCCTGTTTTGTGAAAAGTTACGAAAGTGTTACAATTTTAGTCATAAATTGGGGTTAATCACGAGATGGATTGGGCGGGGAACGAATCGTTACCGTCTGGGGGCTCGCGAGATGTTTGCGGAGCTGTGAATCGCACATATAATAAATCTCCACAAACAATCCGATATATCTATCGGAGATATGTATCAAAGTATAAAAAAAGAGTGAAATAACCCGCCATAGCCCGTTGAAACGTTGAAAAAACGGGCGATTTGTGATAATGTAATTCTGTATAAGTGCGTAAAAGCGGTGAGAAGAATGATAAGAAATGGCAAACAGATTAGACAAAAGGGATTTACCCTGGTGGAGATGTTGGCTGTGATCCTGGTGATGTCCATCGTGCTTGGTGCGACTGCATGGGGCGTGACCGGCTGGATTCAGCACTTTACCTATATCCGGAATCAGGAGACTGCCAGATACATTTATCTGGGGGCCCAGTCAGGTTTGTCTGCTTACGCTGGCCGTGGAACGTTGGATGAGTTTTTCGAGGCAATTGAAAACGGCAACGCCAGTGATATCTGCAAGGTGGACACTTTTGACGTAAAACGTGATTATGGTCTTCCGACGAAACATGACAACCGGGATCAGGACCATGTATATGCATATCTGAAATGCGATAAGAAAACGAGAGTTCCGGGCGCTCCTGCTACGGGCGGCATTGAAAGCAATCCGCTCCTGTACGACCTTGTGCGCCCTTATGTTTCTGATGTGGAAAGCCTTGATGGCAGTATCATCGTTGAATTGGATGTTACTGCGAAAAAGGTGTATTCTGCGTTTTATTCTTCCTGGGCAACAGGTTATGAATATGGCATAGCCCATGCAGGCTCCGACGATGTCGGCGTCCGTAAGAAATATGCGGTATATCAGGAGTGGGCTTCTGATACGGCTGAAACACCTGACAAGGATACCAGAGCTGAAAATGAGCGCATGGAACACTGCGTCGGATATTACGATGCTGACCAGGTAAATGTCTATGGTCTGAAACTTCCCAATAATCTGCATGTGGAAGAGGCAATGCTCTACAATGAGGAGACGTTGCATCTCGATTTCCATTCTGATTCCCATAATAATGAAAATGACACGCGATATGATATTGAATTCTACGAGGTTGCTGCGGGTACTTACGGGGATGAACCGACGGGCGATCCCTGGTTTACCGTATCCTTCTCGCCGTCTGCAGCGCTGAATACGCCGTTGTCGGATGGAGATGTCGAGCCTAAGCAGGTTATGCTGGATGTGACAGTGAGCGGTAATTCGACACAGACGCAGTTGCCGTTTATTCTGTCTTACCGGGATACGCTATCCAAGGAGCCTGAAAATGCAGGGAAAAAGGATATTGTCCTGACGCTGGATACTATGATGGATTCCCAGATGATAGCATCTTTGTCCGATCAGGTGGATGCTGACGGGAAAACCGATAAAAAGGGACTGAGCATCACCCGTTTCTTAGGCGATACCCCAAAACTCATTCAGGCGAGAGTCAGTGTTTATGCCTCGGATCTGGGCGCAGGGAATGGCGCAAACAGCAAATTGTCAAACGTGGAAAATGACCTCTATGAAACCGAAAGGGAAACAGAGGGCGTCTTTGGAACGGAAAAACCCATTAAATCAGATGCGTATGCGATTAAGAACTACCGTCATCTTTCCAATATCCGTTATGGAGAGGCAAGGAAGACCCGCAACAATCTATTGGATAATACTTGGGTTTACACGCTGACAGGTAATCCTGACTGGAGAAATACCCAGATGTGGTACATGGGCGATGATTCATATTTAAGGTGCGCCCTGACAGGTTCCGGCTTCCCGACGATTGAAACCCTGACAAAGAATAGTACCCTTGATGGGGATGGCCATGGTATCTTTGATCTGTGGCTGAATAACAATTCTCATGTAAAATACAAACATGTTAACGGTGAGGTAGTAAAGAACGAAACACTGGTTAACCTGGCTGAGCAGGTAGGTCTTTTTGGAGAAAACAGGGGCACGATCAGGCGTCTGTTTGTTAATCATGCGCAAATGAGCCTGAAGACTGCGCAGGAAGCAGGAGGCGCGGCAGCAAATAAATACGGACCTTTGATCAGTGACGGGATCCGTGCAGCCGGAATCCTTTGCGGACGTGAATACGGGAGCATGCAGGAAGTTTACTTAGATGATGAATGCAGTATAGACGCTACGATCTTCCAGCAGGATACACCGGTCGTTTCACCGGGCGTCGGGATCGGTATGCTGGCAGGAACCCTGGAACTCGGCGAAAACTCAACATCCTATCTGACGGCGACAACGATCTACGGAATGAAGGACCGCCAGCTCCATGACAGATTGCGTATAGGCGGAACGCTGAAGGGCAAGATCAGCGGTGCCAGCCCTGTTCCGGATGTAGTCGGATCCACGGAGCGTGAAGAGGTCTTCCTTCGCGCAAATGCTAAGAATTACGCATATGGCATAGGCGGCGTGTTCGGCTATGTTTACGGCGATTATGCACAGGTGGCGCTGAATAAACAGTCATCCGTGGGCCTTGGTCAGGATGAAGTGAAAAAGAATATCGAGACGGAAAAGGACGGCGAAAAGTACTATAAGAAAATGATGCTGCTGTCTCGTGATACAACAAAGCCCGAGATCATTGCAGAGACGAACGATGAGGCGTTTTGCACGAATACCTATGGGAATGCGTATCTGCAGCAGAGCGATCTTCGAAGCATTGTCAGCTATGTTGATGTCAATGAAGAAAAGAAATCGAGTGAGGAATTCGTCGGCGGTATCCTCGGAAATATCTATGTGCTGACGAGCGATAATGATCCGAGTGAGAATACGGCGACGGACGGCATCGATCCGAAGATCCCGTCTGATATCCTTTCACCGAAGATCATCGGCTGTGAAAACTACGGTGATATCTACGGCTATGATCTTGTCGGCGGTATTGTCGGCGTCAACGGACGGAATGGTTATATCAGCGAGTGTACGGATTACGGCAAGGTGGGCGCGGCGGAAGGCATGGCAGCAGGCATCGCATCCGAGAACTTCGGCTTTATCGAGGAATGCCGTGTCGACAGATATATCGATGATAAAGGAAACGAATATATTCCGTCTATCATCGGAAACGAGCATGTGGCAGGCGGCATTACCTGCATCAATCATAAATCCTATGTGGTGAAGGATTCTTCCTGTGCGCTGCTTGATAAGGATGTGGTCAGCGCCCTGACAGATGATAAGCTGATCAAGATCAGCGGAAACAATATGGATACCTTCGGTTACCTCGTTGGTATGAACTATGGTGTTGTGGATGGTTCCACCGCAGGCAATTTTCTGTCGTATGAAACCAAGAAGGACAATATCGTGATTGGCGGCGCTGTCGGCATCAATTACCCGGACGGCGTTGTCAAGAACATCGAGTCCGCAATGTCGCTCGATACGGAAAATGCGGCGATCGTCGGCGGCGTTGCCGGCAGGAATCACGGCATGATCAAAGACTGCAGATTTTCCGGTGTGATCGATCAGAGCAAGAACGGACGTTACACCTCTTCGGGTCTGAGGATCGGCGGTATTGCTGCGGTCAATGAAAAAGAAACAGCCAACCAGACAGGCAGTCCGATGATCATGGATTGCTACCTTGTTGGTGGAAAGATCAGGGCAAAAGGATTTGCATCCTTTACGGAAACCGAAAATGAGGCCGGGAAACTTCGCGGATCATCCATGGTCGGCGGTATCTGCGGCTGCAATAATACGGGCGCTAAGATCAGAAACAGCTATCTGACAGCGCATTATGCGACGGATGATGACGGGAATTTTGTCAAGAATCCGGATGGCTCCTATAAATTGCAGGAAACAAGCGACAAGGGAAGAACCATCATTGATGTGGCAAACGGTATGGTGGGCGGTATCGCTGCAGCCAATCTCGGCGAAGTGCTCCACTGCGGCTATACGGATAAAGCATGGCTTCTTCGCAGCGATCTTCAAAAGGGCGAGCATAAGAGAAATGCGTTTGCCATGTTTGTTACCGATCCAAACGCCCCTGAAGCCGGTACCGAGGTGCAGGGCAAGGATATGGAATCCTTCGCTGATGTGGTGCTGCGTTATCTCGAGATCGCGACGGAAGGCGATGGGAATCGTACCGGATATCTGGATAGTTTTGATGTGCAGTGGGCAGGAAAACGCGATCAGCAAAGAAGCAGTCTGAATCCTGTTGTAAATAGCGGTATGAACGCGGATAAAGAGCTTTCTGCCACGGCAGCAGAAAAGATACGTGCCATCATGCTCAAAGGGATGACGGCAGATCCGAATAATGTGATCTCGGATCTCTATACGGAAAAGACTGCAGCTCAAAGCATTGCGAAACTGAGCACGGATACAGAAGCAAAATTCAATGCGATGCCGAAAGTGGCAACTTCAGAGGTTGGCGGATATGATCTTTTGGATAACACCTGCCTGATCACGCAGGAACGGGGGTACGGCTATGTAGGCGGCATCGCAGGATATAACGGCAAGGACGGCGTCCTGCAGTACTGCAGCACCGGTAAATGGGTTGTTGAAGGTTATATGCCCAGTGAGATCTTCTCGGTAGTTGGTGGTATTGCCGGCGAAAACGCGGCAGAAGATGCGAAGTTCAGGTATAACCTGAACCTGGCCTATGTCAGAAGAGAGAAAGAATATATAGAATATAAAGATAAAAACAAACAGGATGAGCATGATGCACAGCTGCAGGCTTACATTGACCATGCATTTACCTATGTTGGCGGTGTTGTGGGAACCCAGAGTAACGTAACCAGGGATAAATGGGTCGTTGAAGGCTGTGCGAATGCAGGCACTGTTGTGAATATGTACGGAAATAACATTGGCGGCATTATTGCGAAACTTCGCAAGAATGGCGGCACGGTTCAGTATTGCTATAATTACGGTACCCTGATGACGGGCTTTTCCGATAATATCAACAGAGCCTATGCCGGAGGACCTGTGCTTGGCGGTTATCAGGGCACAGCCGGCGGCATTATGTCACATATGACGGAACTGAATACAGATCAGGGCATTAACGTGATCTCATGTCAGAACCACGGTGTTGTCAATCTTCCCATGCGGGGCATTACCGGCAGAGGGAAACAGACAAAAGGCAGTGGTAACTGGGAAAAAATGATCGCAAACGATGTGGGCGGTCTGGTCGGACAGCTGTCCTCGCCGTTAAATGACAGATATTATACGCTGAACGTGATTGACTGTGTCAATGGCTGGAGCGCAGAAGTCTACACGCATTCCGTAGTCGGCGGTGTACTCGGCCGTGTCGGAGGCTTGTCCAGTTATCAGGAAGATAGGGAGGTTGCGGAGACTGTCAATAATGTTGTCCTGAATCTCGATTCCTGCAGGAATTATTCCGATGATCTATGGTACCTTAACGGAAGTGCAAGTGTTAATGCCAAGGTCGGAGGCGTTTTCGGAAAGAGAATGCCGTATAAATCGACTGTGCGCGCCGGTTATACATCGATTCAGAATAGTTTCAGTTTCCGCATGAATGATTTCGTTTCGTCATCCGGTACATATGCATATACGGATAATAAGGGAAAGATGGTATGTGACGAGACAGGGGAGGATACGATCGACCTGTCAGTCAATAACTTCTATGTTGATAACTATTCCTTCCAATATCTGGATCCGGATCAGGATGGTTCGAGGCACGGAAAAGCGAAGACGCTCTTTAATCCACTGACGAATCAGGGGGATATGACAAAGGTCAGCAGCCTTGTCGGCAAGGAGCCGCATAATTCGATCGGATATGATAAACAGAATTCGGTGCTCAACTGGAACGAGCAGGATGTATTGAATGAACTGGGCAGTGATGTTGTGGCAAAAGCGGATGCTATGTACGCAGCCGCAGGCGATGTGAAAATTTCACCGAAGAGATTCTATGCTGTTTCCGTTGGCAAGGATCATGGTAATGGCAATAATGACGATTATGAAGAAGAAGGCAATCGCGCCCTTGTGCTTGAGGACAGTATGGTTGCCATCGGTAATGCGAACCTCAAAAACAGCTGGATCGGTGAAGACCAAAACGGTAAAGAAGCGCTGCTGCTTGGTATCAAACACAATGATCATGGGAACAAGACCATACATATGGCGGCCATTGGTCCTGTGATCACGAGATTCGGTGAAAAAGGGACCGGCGCGGGATATTCCTATAGCACAAATAATACCAATCACTATTACTTCGGAAGACAGGCTGATGGCGGAGTTGCATCCTTCGCAGGATCCAGCAGGCTGTCTATTCCTGATGAATATGATTTTGATGCGCCCGCATTATTTACGCTGGATCGAGATTATATCAAATTTATCGGAGATATCAAAGAAAAGCAGAAACCGGATGAGGTTTATGATGTCAATGTCACGAAGGACGATCAGAGCGGCAGATACAAAGTGACCTGGAAGGTAAAGGTTCCGGATGCAATATTAGCAGAGGATCCGGGGGCCAAGCCGACTGCGACTAAATTTGATATGCAGGTGGATATCTATACCCTGCCTGCTCCGACGGATAACACTTCTGCCAGACCGACCGTGGAGCAGATCCTGGCTGGTACAAAGGTGAATCTGAGCGGCAAGGATTCGCTGGACCAGATCGTCAATGCAAAGACGACGACATTTACGCTGCCGCCTGATTTTGTGCTGGATCCGAGCCTGAATTACTATGCGGTTGTTCGCGTGCGCGATTACCGATATGTGGAAAGGGCTTTAGGCGATACGGCAGGTTACAGCGTGATCGAGGATGATGATGCAAGAAAGATCCATTCTTATATCAAACTAGCCCAGAAGCTTCCTACCCCTGAGTTTGAGATCGTAGCTTACCAGGGCAGGTGGATGCTGCATCTGCTCAATCCGGAAGACTATGTGATCTATAAAGATTATGACTATTATGAGGATATGAAGATCGGTGCTTATCTGACGGATGAGAAAGGTAAGAGGATCACCGCCACCGAGATCTATCTGAAAGGATCGGATATTGAAGTACCGACGCTTCAGTCTGCGCTGCTGACCAATGCAACAAGGCTTCAGGACAGATATTATGCGATCGGAAAGAAAAACCTGAATATCACCTTCTTTGCGGAAGCAGACGATTGCCTTGCGGCAGATACAGATTTGATGATGGCTTATATCCCGGGAAATGCAAAACCGGAAATACAGGTTGATTACCTGAGTGAAACTCCCATTGAGCAGGGCACGCTGCAGCCGGATTATGAAGCTGTCGTGAAGTATGTGAAGCTGGATTCGGAGGAACCGGATGCAGATGCGCCGCCTGTCAGCCAGATCTTCCGCTTAGAGCTATATGGCGTTAAGGAAGACGAGAATACGGGAGATGAATATGAGGTGACACTGGCCTTTAAGGATATCCCGATCGCGGAAGGAACACAGGAGAATATTTATATCGGATACTATGATATCCCTGAAAGATTAAAACCCAAAGCGGGTGAGTATGTCCGTTTCGGGACGGCATTCTGGTATGCGTCTTCCGGACAGGGCAGAGTGAATAATTATTTTGAGACCGACGAGCGTGCTGTGAAGAAAGCCCGCAATACCGGATTTATCACAGATCTGTATACAGAGTATCCGGACGAGCCGTCGAAGAACGTGACCTATTACTTCCATACCGTGAGAAGCTTTGAGACGACTCCTGAGATCGAGATTGTACGTCTGTCAAGGAATGGAAACTGGTATGCGCATCTTATGAATGCCTCCAGTTTTGATGGATTGAATGCAAAGATTAATCTGAATCTGAAACCGGACACCGGCGCGGAGATCAGAGACGGTTTCGATGCAGATCATATTGCAGATGAGGCGCTTGAGTTTAAGGGCGGCGAGCTGGCCAATATGACCGGAAGCGCAGCGGGCCTTATTTCCTACTGGGCATCGGCAGAAGGCATGTTTGATTCCTCCGAAGTCATCTTCGGTACGGGAGAAAGTAACGAAAATACCCAGCTGAAGAAGGTTCTCGGCACGGATACCGGCGTTGAACTTGTGAGTCTGACGAATGAGTCCATCGAGATGGATGAAAACGGCAAGCTCAATTACAAGGGAACGCTGTCATATAAGACCCACAAGACGGATCCGCAGTTCGTGGCAGTCGAGCTCTTCGCAAAGGACAGCAAAGATCAGTATGATGATAAAGACAAGGAAAAGAGCCTTTACCTGGATCTGGATGTTGCATTGGAGAACGAGAGTGGCAGCACATCCGTTCTGACAAAAGAGATTACCATTCCGATCGAACCGGATGCAGAGAACGGCCTTGATGACCTTGGCAGGTTCTATGACTTCCATCTGGTGGTATGGTACTCTGCCATGAACTATCGGACCAATGAGAAGAAACTGACCCAGTACTATGAGCTGAAAGCAAAAGCAGTTGCTGAAAAGAATGCTTATCTGCGTAGCAATGGTATCCTGACCTATGTGGATG
>JAFZNL010000295.1 GCA_017550925.1 Lachnospiraceae bacterium
ATTACAGAAAAGGAACAGGAAATATCCGATTTTATCACGCGTGGCGGCCGTATGCTGAATTATAACGGCGGTGCAATGTGGATACAAAAAGCGACTCCGTGGGCGCAAAGAATGAATGATCCGAGTGATGATATGATACGCCGGATCGTTTTGAGTATAGCAATAGAATTTTTAGATTAGGAGGTAAAAGCAAATGAAATTTACACAGATTCCCGCTACTGCGTTTCAGAACATTCAGTTAAACGCTGGTATCCTGGTTGATAATTTCAATCCGGCAACGGGTGTTGTTGGTAATCTTCTGGGTGCTACCACAGGCGGCGTACAGTTTCAGGATGATGTAGAATACACTGATTTTGGGGAAGATATCGACAATTGCCCCAAAAACACAATGGAGTTGAAAAAGCTGGATTCCCATGATGTGAAAATGTCGGGAACATTCGTCACCATTTCCGCATCCACAGCAAAACTTCTGGCAGGTGCAGCTGATGTGGATGGCAACAATAGCGCACACATCATCCCCAGGAATGATATTTTGACTTCTGACTTCAAAACAATCTGGTGGATCGGTGATTATTCTGATGTAAACACTGGTGATAATGCTGGATTTGTGGCTATCAAACTTCTGAATGGCCTGAATACAGGCGGTTTTCAGATTCAGTCCACAGACAAGGGCAAGGGTCAGTTTGCGTTTGAGTTCACAGGGCATTACAGCATGAGCGCACAGTCAACCGTGCCTTATGAAATCTATGTAAAACAGGGCAGCGGCAGCACGAATCCTTTCATCTATCTGAACACGCATTCGATTGCACTGGAAGATGGTGAAACATTCACTTTTGGCGTTGAAAAGAATCCGTCAAGTGCAAGCGTAACATGGAATTCTGCAAGTACAAGCGTTGCAACCGTTGCTGATGGCGTTGTGACGGCTGAAGGCACAGGAAATACCATTATCACGGCAAGTATCACCGTGGATGGCGTAACATACAATGATACGTGTACTGTTGTAGTAGCAGACTAAGGAGGCATGGATGAAAAAACTTTCTGATTACAAAGGCGAAGATGCCATTGAATTGTGGGCTGATTTGCTGGAACCGCTGACAAACATTCTGGGTGATCCGAAAATTGCGGCTGTTGTACAGTCCGGGCAGCCCAAAATGATGATCGCAAAAGCCATTATGAGTGAACACAAGGCGGAGGCGGAAGAAATCTTACTTAGGATTGACCCGGAACCCCTGGATGGATTGAATATCATCGTCAGGCTTGTATCCGTCATTGTAGAAATCGGGCAGCGTGAAGAAATCAGAGGTTTTTTCGGGTATGCGGCGCAGGAAAAGACGGAAAGCGCATCTTCTGGCTCTGCTACGGTGAATACAGGGGAAAGCGCGAAATAAAACCATTTATGCGATATGTGGAGGCACGGGTTGAAAAATACAAGCGTGAGGAAACATATCGCATTTTTGTTTCTGAAAGCCTCCGACTTGCGCCGCAAGGTAAATTTATAACAAAATCGTGGCATGATATATTTGATGTTCCTGTTGACACAAGAAGTGGGGATGAAATCGCACAGGATGTGATCCTGAATGCGGGTTTGTCTTTTGGTGATGATTATGGCAATGACAGCATTTGAGATATTTGGCGTATTAAAACTTGATACAAGTGATTATGAAAAAGAATTGGAAAGTGCTGAAAAAGGTACAAGTTCTTTTGGCTCTGCCGTCAGCAAAGGTTTAGGCACAGCGGCGAAAGCTGGTATTGCGGCTGTTGGTGCTGCGACAACGGCGGCTGTTGGTTTTACAACAAAGGCCGTACAGGCAGGATCCGCTTTTGATCAGGCAATGGGAACAGTTGCTGCGACAAGCGGAAAAACAGTTGATGAATTAGATGAATCCATTGGTGAAGCTGATACGGCATATGGCCATTTTTCAGGCACACTCCGGGAATTTGCAATTTTTATGGGGCAGAATACGGTATTTTCTGCGACACAAGCCGCCCAGGCGTTGAATTATATGGCACTTGCTGGATATGATACGCAGAAATCTATGAATATGCTCCCTACTGTACTAAGTATGGCGGCCGCTGGGTCAATGGATCTTGCGCAGGCATCAGATATGGTGACGGATACGCAAAAGGCATTAGGTCTTGATTTTGAGCGTACTGCGTTGATGGCAGATGAATTTGCAAAAGCGGCATCTACGGGTAATACTGATGTACAGATGTTAGGCGAAGCATTCCTTCGTGTGGGTGGTCTTGCACGGGAATTAAATGGTGGCTATATAACTTTATCTGATGGTACAGAATTGTATCGTGATAAAGTTCAGGAATTAGAAATTGCATTTGTAGCAATGGCAGACGCAGGTGTAAAAGGAGCAGAAGCCGGAACGCATATGCGGAATATGTTGCTAAAATTATCAAGCCCGACTGAAAAAGGTGGGACCGCTATGCACGCATTGAATGTTGAGGTATTTGATGCAGAAGGAAGAATGCGGTCATTAAAGGATATTTATGGTGATCTTACAAGCCATATGGAAGATTTTCGTCCTGTCATTGCTGATATCCGTAAAGAAATGGAAACGATGTCAGACAGTGATGCGACGGATAAGTTAAAAGAATTATCGGTTGTATTTGGTGATGATATATTGGCATTGGGTGACGGAATCGAAGGTCTTTCAGCAGGTCTTGATTACATCGAAAATTCATTGTCAAAAGATGATGATACATTGGGTGCAATCACACAGAAGGCAAAAATTGGTGCAATCAGTGAGTTGTTTAATACACGTGATCTTGCGTCAGCAGAAGCGTTGCTTAACTCAATCGAATCTGACTGGGATAGAATTGGTGAAAGTGTTTCATTAGCCGTTGTTGATGGAAAAGGCGCAGCTGATGAAATGTCAAAGACAAAATTGGATAATCTTTTGGGCGATTTGCAATTATTCAATTCAGCACTTGAAGCAGCATACATTGCTATCAATGATAAACTTTCACCTACTTTGCGTTCATTTGTACAGCTTGGCGCAGAAGGTTTGCAGGAAATGACAAGTGGTTTCCAGGAAGGTGGTTTATCCGGCATGATAGAAGCCATGGGTGAAACATTGTCAAAAGGTCTGCAAATGATCATTGACAAATTGCCGGAAGTTATGAATGCCGGGATGGCATTACTTGGCGCATTGGGTCAGGGTCTGATTGATAATCTCCCGGCTATCATTGCGGCAGCAACAAACATTGTCAATCAGCTTGCCCAGGGTCTTATTTCCGCTCTCCCTGCACTTGCCCCAGCTATGTTGCAGATTTTAATGGGTATCGGACAGGCTGTTTTAGACAATGCGCCTGTTATTTTGGATGCCGCAATAAAGGCCGTGGCAGCCTTTTCACAGGGTCTTGGGGAAGCATTGCCTACTTTGATACCAACGATTGTTTCTGCGCTTGTGGGATTGATTCAGGTTATTTTAGATAATATTGATATTATCATCCAGGCGGCATTGGCTATTATAAAAGGATTGGCTGATGGCATAATTGCGGCATTACCTATTTTAATAGATGCAATCCCGGAAGTGATACATAAGCTTGTGGAAGCGATTTTGGCGAATTTAGCGGAAATTATTGTTGCTGGCATAGAAATTATACTTGCATTGATAAACGGCATTATTGACGCAATTCCACAGCTTGTGGCTATGATTCCTGAAATCATATTGGCCATTGTTACAGCACTTTTTGATGCAATGCCACGGATTGTTATGTCAGGAATGGATTTGATTGTTGCGCTTGGCAAGGGTTTAATGGATGCTGTACCATCATTACTTGCGTTGATCCCTCAAATCATCCTTGAAGTGGTGAGAGTATTTGCGGAACAGCGTGAAAAACTTGCATATGCTGGAATGGAAATGATTATGCAAATCAGTGATGGCGTGAAACAGAAAATTGGTGAAGCCTTGACCTGGGGAAAAGATTTGATTGCAAACTTTATTGAAGGTATCAAATCAAAGTTTGGTGATGTAAAAGGTGTCTTAGCAAGCCTTGGTAAACTGATTGCGTCACTGATTGGATTTTCGGAGCCTGATATTGGACCGCTTTCTAACTTCCATACATATGCCCCGGATATGATGGAATTGTTTGCAAAAGGTATTAAAGATAATGAAAATCTGATACATGATCAGTTGTCAGATAGTTTTGCATTTGGTGATATTCCGCAGATGGCTGTTGCTGGTGTTGGCAGCATTGGCGAAACAGATTATAATGATAATGGCAGCGGTGAATCAGGCGATATTATCACAGCAATTACAGATGCGTTGATGAATATGAGATTGACTGTAAATATTGGAAACAGACCGATTGAAGCCATGATTACAAGCGCAACACAAAATATCAATTATAAAACAGGTGGTCGATAATGCAGAAAATATATTTTGATCAGACAGAAATTCCATTTCCGCATTCCTGGGTGGAAAATCCTGAAAAGCTGAAAAATACTTTTACAACGGAAGCCGGAACAGAAATTGATCTTATTGTCAGGGCAAAACGATTATCAGTTTCTGTGGCTACTGTTTGTCTTGATGATGAATTAAAAACATATTTTCAGTTTCGTGATAAAAATTCTTTTATACTGACAAAATATGATCCCTTGACAAAATCAAGCACAACGGCAACGGTCAGGATGGATAGCTTCAATTATGAGTTGGTCCGGAAATCTTCAGGATTGACCGCTACAAATGGTGTGTGGAAAGTATCGTTTAATTTGGAGGAATTTTAATGCATCCAATATCAAATGCGTTTCGTGCAGCAATGAATGCTCCGGCACAAATACATAGATTGACAGGAACCGTTGGCAATGTTGCTTTTGATGAAAGCAACATTGTTAATGGATCTTTTGTCATTACAAATCAAAGCACTTGTACAGATGATGTGGTTTTGGGATCCTGTTATGTCGGAGAATTGCAGGTTGAATTTACAGGGTTAAATATTACATGGTCAAATTGGATAAAAAAGACTATTACTCCATCCTTCGGTTTGAAAATTGGTGATGATGAATGGGAAACTGTTCCATTAGGCGTTTTCCATATTGCAAAAGCGACACATACGGCATATGGTGTAAAAATTGTTGCTTATGATAATATGACGAAGTTTGATAAGAAATTCAAAAAGAGTCATTTTATGAATCTCTCCGGGATGTATAACATCATTAGTCAGCTTTGCACAGATAGTGGCGTTATCCTCGGCATGACACAGGCACAGATTGAAGCACTCCCGAATGGTGACAGGACCGGTATCAATGTTTATGGATCCACCGGGAAAAAGTCTGAGTTTGCGAATGATATAACCACGAACAGGGATCTGCTGTTTTGGGTAGCACAGACCCTGGGATGCTTTGCGACCATTGACAGGGCAGGACAGCTTGTATTCCGTCAGTATACGCAGAATGTGGTGGATGTGATCACTAAT
>JAFZNL010000028.1 GCA_017550925.1 Lachnospiraceae bacterium
ATAACAGAGCGGATATAAGCCATATACTCAGCGTTGGCATCGTTGGATCCGCTCTTTCCGCGGGAACCCGTGAATTTGTTAAATACCATGCCATGTCCCAGATAAGCCACATTCTTTTTCTCAAAACTGGAAGCATAGGTAGGATCAAAACCTGCGCTCACATCTGAGGAGAGCATGCAGGAATTTGCCAGCGCCCTGCGAAGTACCAGGGCATCATAGCCGCCGCAAAGAGCCAAAAGCTCAGCAACGCAGTTTTCAAAGAACTTTGACTCCATGCCGGTAGCGCCGACGGAACCGATCTCCTCCTTATCCACCAGGATACAGCAGGAAGTTCTTTCCGGTTTCTGAACGGCAAGCATGGCTTCCAATGAGGTAAACGCGCAGGATCTGTCGTCTTGTCCGTATCCTAAGATCATGCTCTTGTCAAAACCGGCATCCTTGGCTTTTCCTGCGGGAACTACTTCCAGCTCAGCAGATAAAAAGTCCTCTTCGTCCATATCGTATTCTTCTTTCAGGATACGCAGGATCTCTCTGGTAAACAAGTCCTTCTTCTCTTCCTCGTCATCGGACTTTTTCGCTTCAGCCTTCACCTGTGCAGCGGTCAGCTTGATGGGTTTGTTGCCAACGATCACATCAAGGGCCTCGCCTTCAATGAGTTTGGAGCCCTTTTTATCCATCTGATCCGCAGCAAGGTGCGGCAAAAGATCGGAAATAAAGAATACCGGATCATCCTCTTCCTCACCGATGTTCATGATAATGGTGGTGCCGTCCTTTTTGACAACCACGCCATGGATCGCCAGTGGCAGCGCTACCCACTGATATTTCTTGATCCCGCCGTAGTAGTGGGTATCCAGATAGACAAAATCACTGTCCTGATACATGGGATTCTGTTTCACATCAACACGCGGGCTGTCAATATGTGCTCCGAGGATATTCATGCCGCATTCTAAAGGCTTTTTGCCTACCTGGAACATGATCACAGATTTTTCCATGTTCACTGCATAGACCTTGTCACCGGTTTTCAGTTTCTTTCCGGCTTTGATAGCCTCGGACAGTTCCACATATCCTTCTTTCTCGATCCTGTCGACGATCTGGGATACGCATTCCCGCTCTGTCTTTCCGTTGTCAAGAAAGCTCCGGTAAGCAGCTGCTAACTTTTCCAGGTTTTTCAGCTGCGCCGGCGTGTACTTTTTCCATGCATTTTGTGTTTTCATCTGTTACCTCCTGAACTTATCTTATATCATTTCTTTAGTGATTTATTTTTGTTTCACTTTAATTAAATACCTTATTTTTCAAAGATCTGTTGCATACACCAAGGAAGGATTACGACTCTTTCAGTATTTCTATACACTTCTTCGGACATTTTTCTGCGCACACGCCGCAAGATACACATTTTTCCTGATCGATATGCGCCAGGAAATTATCGACTGTGACAGCCTCATTCGGACAGTTCTTCTGGCAGAGCATACAGCCGATGCAGCCGGAATCGCAGGCCTTCATTACCACAGGACCCTTTTCATGGCTGTTGCAGGCTACCGCATATCCTGCGTCATAAGGGATCAGCTCGATGAGTTTCTTCGGGCATGCCGCGATACATTTTCCGCAGGCTTTGCAGGCTTCTTTATCCACCACAGCTACGCCATCCACCACATGGATCGCATCAAAGGGGCAGACGGAAACACAGGTGCCGAAGCCCATGCAGCCCGCATTGCAGCTCTTCGGACCGCCGCCGGGTGCAAAGGAAGCCATCCTGCAATCCTTTGTACCAATATAGTCATAGTCTGTTTTTGCCTTCTCACAGTTTCCGCCGCATTTGACAAAGGCAACCATGCGCTTGCTTCCGCCTGCGTCAACGCCCATGATCCCGGCAACCACATCCGCTACCTTCTGACCGCCCACAGGACAGCCGCCCACCGGTGCATCACCCTTGGCAATGGCAGCCGCAAGGCCGGAGCAGCCGGGGAAACCACAGCCACCGCAGTTATTGCCGGGAAGAGCTGCTAAAACCGCTTCTTCTTTTTCATCTACTTCCACTTTGAATTTGATCCCAGCAACTCCGAGAAACAGTCCGATCAGACGACCGA
>JAFZNL010000296.1 GCA_017550925.1 Lachnospiraceae bacterium
AAAACCAGTTGGAGATCAAGAAAGCTGAGCTGAAAAAAGAGTCCGATATCAAACGTGCTGAAGCAGACGCAGCTTATGAGATCCAGAACCAGGAGCAGCAGCGCAGCATCCAGACCGCAACGGTGAACGCACAGATCGCCAAAGCGGAAAGGGAAGCTGAACTGAAGCAGAAAGAAGTTCAGGTGAAGCAGCAGGAACTGGCAGCACAGATTGAGAAAAAGGCAGATGCTGATAAATACGCTGCAGAGCGTATCGCAGAAGCAGACTTGATCCGCCGTCAGAAAAATGCAGAGGCTGAAAAGTTCGAGCAGGAGAAGGCAGCGGAAGCAAAGAAGGCAAAGGCAGAAGCTGAGAAGTTCGCAGCAGAGCAGGAAGCAGCCGGTATCAAAGCGAAGTATGATGCAGAGGCAGCCGGTGTATCCGCTAAGGGTCTTGCAGAAGCAGAAGCCATCCGTGCAAAAGGTCTTGCAGAAGCAGAGGCTATGGAGAAGAAGGCAGAAGCTTATCAGAAGTACAACAAGGTAGCGATGACAGAAATGATCATCAATGTACTGCCTCAGATCGCAAGCCAGATCGCAGCTCCTTTGTCCCAGATCGACAAGATCACCATCATCGGTGGCGGCGAAGGCAGCAACGGCGTCAGCCAGGTAGCTGACAATGTTCCCATCGTGATGACCAAGCTGTTTGAATCCGTAAAGGAAACAACAGGTGTGGATTTAAAGGAAGTCATGAGAGCAGAAACCTATGATGCCAAAGTGAATAAGAATGTCACAGTGACAGGACTTTCCGAGGCAGCGGTTGTAAAGGTTGATGCAGGATCGGCAGCGCAGGCTCTGACAAATAAGTAAAAAGAAGTTAGCAACAGGCAACAAAGAAGGGAAGGGAAGGCGGAAACGCCTTCCCTTCAGCATTTAGTAGATTGTTTTCTTTGTTCAATAGATTTTTAACTCCGCTTTCTCATATCGGATGATATACTATCGAATTTGCCAAGATATTTTTCCTTTGCATTTCAGTAGCGAAGTTCATTCAATCTGATCTTAGTTGTAAAGCGACTCCGCCATGACAGCGATCTCATCCGCTGCTTTGTGAAGCTGGTCAATGGTGGCATCGATCTCTTCCATCTCAGCGCTTTCATCCGTTACATGATTGCTGATCTCCGTGATCTTGCCAAGCATGTCATTAACAGATTCCTGCATACCGTTTAAGATATCACCGATCTGGTTCGTGGTCTCCTTCGTGGAATTGGAGAGGTTCTGAACCTCACTGGCAACGACTGCAAAACCGCGGCCGGCTTCTCCTGCACGGGCGGCTTCGATGCTGGCGTTGAGGGACAAAAGGTTTGTCTGGTCTGCGATGTTCTGGATGCTGGTGATGATACCCATGGACGCATCGACGGAATCTTCGATCTTCTTGGCGGATGCAGCCACATCTACCTGACGCGCAGCCATTTCATTCATCTGTTTGGTTGCAAGGTCCACGGTCTGGGCGATCTCGGAAATACCTTCCCGAAGGTTGGCGATACTCGGTGCCATTTCCTCGCGGAACCGTTTGCTGTTGTTTCTTTCGCTTGTGATATCAAGGATGGTTCCGGCTGCCATCAAAGGAGTGCGCCTGTCGGGGGACCATACTACGGTGGAAGAAGAACGTACCCAGCGATAATTGCCGTCTTTATGCAGCATGCGGTATTCCATATCGAATACGACTCTGCCGGAGGGATCGGAAAGTTGCTCGCCCATTTTTTCGGAGGCCATAGCCACATCGTCCGGATGGATTTTGGTGATCCAGCTGTTCATGATATCCGGGAAATCAACGGAACTTGTATAGCCGAGGATGGTTTTGAACTGATCGTTGAAGACCATGGGTGAATTGGGATCGGAAATATCGTATTTGGTCAGGTCCATGGACCAGGAACCTTCCAACATCATCCTTTCCACGGCGCCGGATCTTCTCTGATCGTGTTCCAGGATCTCTTCGGTCCTGCGCTTTTCATCGATATCCGTGAAAGAACCGATGAATACGACGGGACTGCCGTCCGGTTTGCGGATGACTTCGCCGGCTGCATGGAACCATTTATAGTCATGGTGTTTGGTTTTTAACCTGTAATCAATATCATATTTTGTCCGGTTGGTCACATCGGCAGCGGCTGCCCCGTAAGCAGCAAAAACGGCCTCGATATCTTCCGGATGGATGATCTTGCTGAGCGTTTCCAGAGAGTCGGGAAATTCCGCCTCGGAATAACCGAGCATACGGCGGAATTCAACCGTATAATGAACGCCCGTCTGAGCGCCGGTTTCATCATAATAAGCGACCCAGATCCCAAGGTGTGCGCTTTCATTGAGAGCATCCAGCATGTTCAAACGCAGTTCTGCACTTTTTTTTGCTTCCGCCAGCTGGCCTTCGAGTTCTGCGACCTTCGCTTCTAATTCCGTAACCCTTGTGTTTTTGCCATTTCCGAACATAAAAATACCTCCCATAGTTAATGTTGTCACCCTCGAATGGAACTTGATCAAAACCGATTTTGCGGTTTATGTTCCTTTTATCCCTAAATATAAAACCCCTGAATAAAAATAGTATATACATTATAGCACACTTTTATCAAAAAAGATACCTTAATAATTTGGTGGATTCTCGTACTGACGCGGGAGTGTTCCCATGTTTTTTTCTTTACACAAAAGTTTAGCCTGTGATATACTCAATATGCTTATATGCACATTTTCGGCTATTCTATTTCTATAGGGGGTAATTCTCATGAAAGTCAGAAAAGTCAAAGTTTCCCTGAAGATCATGATCTCTGTGATCGCCCTTTTGATCCTTTCAGATGTTGTCGTGGGTGTTCTTCTCTATGACAGGGCGAAAAACCTGATGGAGACACAGATCAAGGAAAATGCCATGAATATCGACAGATGCGTGGCGGCTTCGGTAGACGGCGCGGACTTTGCCGGGATCCAGGCAGGAGATGAAAGCAGCGAGGCGTTCTTAAAGATCTATGATACGCTGTCATTGTATCTGGAAAACAGCGGCGTGGAGTATTGTTATACGATCCGTAAAAATGCTGCAGGAACGGCAGTATTTGTGGTGGATTCCGATCCGGAAGAGCCGGCAGGGATCGATGATGAATTTGAAGGTTCCGAGGAAGAGATCGCCCAGGCTTATGCAGGAGAGACCACTGTCAGCAAGGAGCCTTATACCGATGAGTGGGGCACCCACATTAGTGCTTTTTCACCCATCAAAGACGGCAATACCGTTGTCGGTCTTGCAGTCATCGATCTGTCAGTGAACTGGGTAAATGAGCAGACAGGAAAACTCCTCGGACTGATCGTGATCGTGTGTCTGGCGGTTTTGGCAGTGGGCGTGGTACTGCTCCTTTTGATCACAAAAGTCCTGCTTTCCGGTTTTGTGAAACTGGATGACAAGATCGTGGACCTGCTCCAGGGCGACGGCGACCTGACCAAGCATATCGAGGTCAACTCCGGCGATGAATTTGAGACTATCGGAAACCATGTGAACGAACTGCTTTCCTTTATCCATAACGTGCTGGTGAACATTTTGCAGGATTCCAATACGCTGCAGACATCGGCAAGGGTCATCGCAGATGATATGGCAACCTGCCTTCAGGATTCGGATCAGGTCAGCACTGCGATGCAGACACTTTCCGTATCCATGACGGATTCCGCCAATGCTATCGCCAGAATCTATACACTGATGCAGGAGATGACGGAAGGCTTTGACAAGGTACATGAAAAAATCGATGCCGGAACCGCTTTCTCCCATGATATGAAACAAAATGCGGTCAAGATCGGTTCACGGGCTGAGGAAGAGCAGAGCCGGGCGCGGGAGCAGGTGGCTTCTATGGAAACCGAGGTGCGCGA
>JAFZNL010000297.1 GCA_017550925.1 Lachnospiraceae bacterium
AGACCGGGGAATTTTATCTCCCGGAATACGCATTTCACGGTATGATTGAATGTCCCTGCATGGTCTTTTTGGAAGTGGAAGGACAGGTCTGTAAAAAGGCGGTTCTTATGATAAGCATGGATATTTCGGAAGATGCATCCCGGGAGTTTCGGAAGTTCCCGGATGGCTGCAAACCGCACACGCGTCTGATGCAGTATTTGGTAGGAGACTTTGACGGTGAGGTTTTTATAGGGGATAAGACGGCAGATGGACCACAGCTTGTGGATTGTGGTATGGATTTTTACGCAGGGACGGTTTTTGCAAATTGCAAAGAAACAATCCTTATGGCATGGCTGGGCAATTCGGAAGCGAGCATGAAGATCCCTACGGAGGAAGAAGGCTTTCGCGGTATCCTCAGTTTTCCCAGGAAACTGTCTTTAGTAAAATCCGGTGATGGTTTTTGCCTGAAGCAATCGTTTTTTGCAGATCGTATTGAAGGAACGGACGGCGTTAGGTATATAGTGGATCAGGATGGTGAAAGGCTGACCGATCACTGCGTATCGGAGAGGATCACGCAGAACGGAACGAGAGTGTATACGGACTATCTTGTGAACGAAGAAACTGAACTACCGTGAGGGCTGACGGAACAGACGATTTATTCCGGCTGTTTGGGGAGTTTGCGGATGCAAGAGTTATACCTTGTGGAATGGAAGTAGGAGAAAATCATGGAATACATTATCATAGCAGGAATTGTGATCATCATCATACTGCAGATCATTTTGATCGTCAGGTCATCCGGTGGTCATTCGCAAAAAATGATCTCAGACCTGAGTGAACAAAATAAGGAAAACTACGGGAGACTCTCCGGTGAGATCGGCTCCATGGACAAGCAGCTTGGCCGTGTGTCCGATAACATCCATCAGTTTCAGCAGGAGATCGGGAAAACTGTTTTTGACGGATTCCGGGAGATATCTGACAACAATGTAAAGTCAAATCAGGTGGTTGTGGAACACCTGCAAAAAGGTTTAAATCAGATCCAGGATTCCACGGAAAGGCGCCTTGATACGATACAAAAAGATGTCAACAGAAAACTGGATGTGTCTTTAAATCAAAGGCTGGATGAAAGCTTTGATAAGGTAACCCAGCAGCTGACGCAGCTATACAAAAGCCTAGGCGAACTCGGCAGCATGTCTGACGGTATCCAGTCCCTCAATAAAACGCTTTCCAATGTGAAGACCAGGGGAACCTGGGGAGAGATCCAGCTAGAAAACATCCTCAAGGAAACGATGCAGGAAGGGCAGTATGAAAAGAATGTAAAACTGTCCATGCGCTCAGAGGATGCCGTTGAATTTGTGATCAAGATCCCGTCTAAGGAGGATGATAAAGAATTTCTCTACCTGCCCATTGATTCCAAATTCCCGACAGACCGGTATATCGCCGTTGTAGATGCGGCAAACAGCGGCGACCAGGAAATGCTTGCCAAGGCGGTCAGTGACTTAGGAGGCCGGATCAAGGCAGAGGCTATGAAGATCCGTAACAAATATATCCTGCCGCCAAAGACGACGGACTTTGCCATTATGTTCCTTCCTACGGAGGCCATGTATGCAGAAGTACTCCGGATCAACGGATTGGCTGAGCTTTGTCAGAATCAGTATCATGTTATCATTTCCGGACCGATGACCATTACGGCACTTTTGAATTCCCTTCGGTTAGGTTTTGCGAACCTTGCGCTGAATAAAAAGACCAATGAGGTCCGCAAGATCCTACAGGCGGTTAAAGCACAGTATTCCAAGCTGGATGATCTGATCGACATTACCCAGAAACGGATCGAGCTGGCAGCAAAGTCCACGGATGAACTCAAAAACCGTACAGGTCAGATTCAGAAGAAAATGTCCAAAATCGATGATCTGCCATCCATGGAAGAAGCAGACCGTATTTTGCAGTTGGATACGGACGATGGAAATGAGGATGTCTCCGACTGAGGAAATGGATATGGAAGATGAGAGTATATTTTAAGAAAAAGACTGACCGAGCTTGCAGAGCAGGCGACAGTGGAATACAGATATCGTTATACGGAATTTCTTTCTTTGTATGAACGCAGTATTTTTCATGAGATGGAAAGAGAATTGTCCTATGCATCCCCGAAGGTATTCGGCGGGTGCGATACCGCAGAGCGCTGCATGATCCGTTTTGGCGTGGAAGAGGCCTGTGGATATCAGGAAGATTTTCCCATCAGCATTTTAGAGGTCAGGCCGGCGATGGAGAAGTTTGCACAGAAACTGACCCATCGGGACTTCCTCGGTTCGGTGCTTGGATTGGGACTGGAGAGAACCAGGATCGGTGATATCTTTATCAGCGAAAACCGGGCCTGTGTTTTTGTCAATGAAAGTGTTGAATCTTATATCATGACGAATTTGGAGTATGTCAACCGGACAAAAGTGAAAGTCTCCAGGCTGACAGAAATTCCGGAAAGCCTGCAGCCTGTTCTGCTTGAAAAATCAGTCCTTGTCAGCAGCAACCGGATCGATTCCATCATTGCAAAACTTTATGGACTGTCCAGGGACGAATCGCTCCATCTGGTCAAAAACGGAAATGTGTTTGTTGACGGCCGGCAGGTCAGCAAGAATGCCGTAAACCTGCAGGAGGGACAGACTGTATCGGTCAGGGGGCATGGGAAATTTGTCTTTGATGGTATGGGCAATACGACGAGAAAAGAAAAGGTGTATGTGAACCTTCAGGTCTATAGTTGATGGTTTCCTTATGTTATTCTTAAGAAACTTTTAATTCCCTGTTTTTTTGAAATTTTCATGTTATACTTCCGGTGACAACAGGGAAAAAGGTTGTTCAGAAGACAGGGAGGATAAACATGATGAGACCGATTTGGAAAAAAATAATTGCCATGGGATTGGCAATTTCAATGATGGTATCGCTCACTGCCTGCGGCGGGGCGAAAGACAGCACTGGCAGTGGCAGCGGCGGGACAGTATCTGCCAAAGCAAGTACAGATACATCGGGCATGATCTTTTCAACGGAAGAAATGAACCTTGAAGGAGTGGACGGTATATTAAGCTCTTTTGTCGTTACACAGGATCAGATTTATTTTCTTTCCACAGTGTTTGAAGATGACAGTGAAGAAAACGATGATTATCCGGAGGTGGAAAAAGTCTATTCCATGAACAAAGATGGAAGCGACGTGAAGCTGGTCTGTGAGCCGACGATAGAAGATGAAGACGAATATATCCGGGATATCATATTAGATCAGGAGCAAAACGTATTTCTGTTATCGTTTAGATACGATCAGAAGGAGGAATCGCAGCAGTGCTTCTTGCTCCGGGTAGGTGACAACGGTAAGGTGGCTGAGCGCATTGATGTTTCGCAGGCCATCGGCCAGGATCCGGGAAACTATATCATAAATATCTGCACAGATGAAAAAGGGGACTTTATTGTTCTAACCGGTCAGTCGGTTTATGTTTTGGACAGCAGATTCAAAAAGACCGGTGAGATCAAAAATGACAAGGGCTGGATCGAAGGCATGACCAAAACCACGGACGGAAAGATCGTATGCGGCATCGCCGGAGAAGAGGGATCTACCGCTCGGGTGCTGGATGTGGAGAAAGGAGAATTTGGCGAGAACCTGAAGCTGGATATTGAATATTTCGGAAGTTCTGATGCACTTGCTGTCGGATGCGGGGACTATGATTTTTGTTACAAATCCGACAAGGGGATCTTCGGATACTCCATCAAAGATCATGCGTCCAAGCAGATCCTTGATTATGTGGCGTCACAGATCAATTCTGATTACACTTACGGTATCGTTCCCATTGATGCAGAGACGATGGTCGGCAGCAGCATGTACAATGAAGGCGGGACGGTGATTTTTTATAAAAAGTCTGACGGACCCCTGCAGGCAGATGGCAAGACTGTGATTACTTACGGCGCTTTATGGGGCGTTTTTGATGAGATCAAAGATGAGGCTATCAAGTTCAATAAAGAAAGTGACAAGTATAAGATAGAATTCGTGGACTATGGGGAATCGGAAGATGCCCAGACCAAGATGATCGCCGATATCATGGCGGGGGATGCGCCGGATATCCTGGACTTAAGCTATGTGCCCATTGAGCCCTTTGCAGGAAAGGGAATTTTGGAAGATCTGATCCCCTATCTGGAAAAGGATGAAGTGGTAAGTAAGGATGACCTTCTTCCTTCGGCGGAGAAGGCAATGGAGATGAATGGCAAACT
The DNA here is from genome assembly GCA_017550925.1 of Lachnospiraceae bacterium. Taxonomy (GTDB): domain Bacteria; phylum Bacillota; class Clostridia; order Lachnospirales; family Lachnospiraceae; genus RGIG7926. The sequence goes on from JAFZNL010000297.1 coordinate 4,219, forward strand.
CTACTATGTTTCCTCCAGTTTCAATGTAAAGACGGTGCTGGCGTCCACGAAGGATGTGGGAGATAAGACCGGCTGGACTTTTCAGGAGTTAAAAGAACTGCTGGATGAAAAGGGGGAAGGCGTCAGGCCTTTTTATGGTCAGAGTAAAGAAGAGACACTGGGTAACTTTACCCATTCCTGCATCAATGATTTTATCGACTGGAATACCGGGGAATGCAGGTTTACCAGTGATGACTTCAAATCCATCCTGGAGGTTGCAGGCCGCGGCTTAGATGAAGAGACGGATTACGGCGCCGATGCCCCCAGCGAGGCAGAGCTGATCAGCAAAGGGCAGGTGTTGTTCCAGGACGGCTATGCAAGAATGGAAGATCTGCAGGTATTCAAGAATGTGACCGGCACGGATGCTACCTATATCGGATACCCCTGCGAGGATAAGAACGGATCCTATTTCAGTTTTAACAATCAGTTCGGGATCTATGCCAAGTCAAAAGTAAAAGACGGTGCCTGGGAATTCATCCGCAGATTTCTGACCAAAGAGTATCAGGCGGGAGATGGCTATATGTTCAGCAATCCCACCAATAAAGATGCCTTCGAAATGTACATGAAGTCCAGGACTGCCACCAAGGCCTATAAGGATGAATTCGGCCACAGGATCACGCCGCTGGAAGAATCCTGGGATTATGGCGGCGGACATGTCAATGTGGGCCCGCTTTCGCCGGAAGAAGAAAAGATGTACCGGGATCTGATCAACAATACCACCAAGGTAGTGACCTTTGATGATACAGTCCTGGAGATCGTAAAAGAAGAGGCAGCGGTTTATTTTAAAGGGCAGGCCAGTATTGATGAGGCAGCGGACAGCATTCAGAACCGCGTTACAACCTATGTGAATGAACAACGATGAAAAACTGTAATGGAAGATGAAATATGGCACATCAGAAAAGGTCGCTTTCGTGGCGACCTTTTTTAATCCTTCATCTGGTAATATGACACCATAAAGAACAGCAGCAGACGAACACGGAAAACGGTAAGACAAATTAAATTCAGAAAAATTAAATTCAGAGAAATTAAATTCAGAAAGGAGTCAATGCCATGATGAAGATTGAACAGATGATTCGGGAAAAAGGAAAAGAGGATTTTTACAACTATTATCTGGGACTGGGTTATGATCAAAAAACAGCCGCAGTGCTTTCACTGTTTACCTACGGCAAGTACCGGTATACGGACCTGACAATGGATGCGATCTATGAGGCGGTCTGCAAGGGAGAAGAGTACCTGCCAAAACGCGTGCGTCAGGAACGGGAGCGTATGTCACGCCGGACGGGATTTAGTGGCGGCTTAAAGCTCGGACGTGCCATGAGTCTTTCGGCGCCTGCCCTCGGAGCGGGAGCGGCTATGAAAGAAACCATGTTCTGTGCATCGAGAGTGCCTGCGGAAAATGGAGCCATGGCGATGATGTCCATGGCGGCGATGCCCATGGCAGCGATGCCCATGGAAGATAGTGATGAGATGGCTGATATCTGCTGCGGAAGCAACATGATCTTTGAAGATGAAGAATGTGCTACGGATGAGTATGAAACCATTGAGGAAAAAGATGCCCGCGGTACTGCAGCGGAGCCCACATCCACTTTTCGTATGACCACGAATACGGCGTCGGCTGGTGTGATCTTAAATCAGCTGCGAAACGGCCGCAGGATCGATAAGAGCATGGTTCGCATCGAGGAGATGCTGAACTACTTCAGATATGAAAGCAAGATCCCGGATGCCACGTCAGGCGATATGTTCAATATCGCGTATGAACTGATGGATGCGGATCATGATAAGAAATATCTGTACATCAATGTGCAGGGAAAAATGGAAGTCCGCGACCGGCAGAATATCATCATTCTTCTCGATGTATCCGGCAGCATGAGCGGGAATACGCAGCAGACCCAGGCGATGATCGCAACCATCATCAGCAAGCTGGGGAATGGAGATAAGCTCAGCCTTGTTACATACAGCGATGAGGATATCGTGGAGCTTGAGGCAGTTACCATCAACGGAGAGCAGGACCGTATCCATGCACTGGAAAAATTGCTTTCCATCGAGATCACGGGATGCACCAACGGATCGAAGGGCATTGATAAAGCTTACAAGATCGGGAAGAAAAACTATATCGAAGGCGGCAACAATCAGGTGATCCTGATCACGGATGGCGACCTGAATTTCGGTATCACGGATAAGGGCGGTCTGGAGGAACTGATCGAGCAAAAGAAAAAAGACAATCTGTTCCTCAGCGTGATCGGTACGGGACTTTATAACTATAAGGATGACAAATTGGAAGTCCTTTGCAAACATGGAAACGGCGTTTACCGCACCGTGAATAATCTTGCGGACGTGAAGAAGAGCATTGATGAGGAATATGCATCCCTGGTCAACATCATTGCAAAAGATGTGAAGGCGCAGGTGGAGTTCAATCCCGAGGTGGTGCAGTCTTACCGTCTGCCGGGATTTGAAAACAGGGCACTTACAAGAGAGGATTTTGCAAATGACAAGGTGATCTCCGAACCCTTCGGATCCGGCGGCTATGGTGTCGCTTTGTACGAACTGACCATGAAAACCGATGATGCGCCGGCTGACAGCGGACTGAAATACAGCAGACTGGTCACAACCGGCTCGCAGGAACCCGGTACTGTCAAGATCCGTTTTAAGGAGCCTTTGGCGGATACATCCCATGAGCTTGAGAAGGTCATTGAGCGTTCGGACGAATCCTTTACAGACAATCTCCGCTTAGCCTTTGTTGTCTATGTATGCGCTGAAAAACTCCGCGCCTCAAATAAGATCGGAGCAGACGAGATCGATCTTGCAAAGCGGCTTTACAAAGAGCTTGGAAGTTCCATCCGGGAAAAGAATGCAGCAGATCTTTTCAAGCTGGCAGGGATCCTGGAAAAATCAGAGCAGGAACTTGGTATCGGCATTCCCGACGGACCGTTTCCGTGGTAATCCTTTCTGGGCAGTTCCCCGGCGCAGGCAGTCAGGCCTGTACCGGGGGATTGTTTTTTTAGGGTTTTTATACAGCGTATTATGTGGTATAATTTATGATGTGCCGGCTTTCATAAAGGCTATGATTTTTATGGATGAACAGCCGGTAAGGATCAGCAAAGATTTGAGTATCGGGGAAGGCAGACTCCAAAGGGGGAGACGGCATGAACATTGAACAGATAGCGCTGAATCAGATTGCAACTTCGCTGGCAAAACATTTTGACAGTCTGTATTACATTGAGATCAAAACCGGCTACTATACAGAGTTTTTGCCGACGCAGCTGTTTACGGATCTTCAGATCCCGAAAGAAGGGGAAGATTTTTTTGAACTGGCAAAAAAGAATATCAATAAGTCTGTTCATCCCGGTGACGTTGAGTTTGCCCTGCGCAGCAACAACAAAGAAACTGTTTTGGATAACCTGTCCCGTGATAACACCTATTCGGTGATCTACAGGCTGGTCACCAATGGAAAGATCGTCCACATCCGGCATATCTACATCATGTGTGAAGACAGGCAGCATATCATGTTCTGTCTGGAAAACATCGAAGATGATTTTCGTGAAAAAGAGGAACATCACAGGAATCTTCAGTCAGCGCAGCTGATGGCAAGGCGCGATGAACTGACGGGGATCAAGAATAAAAATGCATTCATTGAGTATACGGAATCCATGGATGAGCAGATCCGGTCAGGACGGCAGGATTATCATTTCGGGATCGTTATGTGTGATCTGAATGATCTGAAACTATTGAATGATACCAGGGGACACAGCTTTGGCGATGAGGCGATCCAGAGGACCAGCCGGATGATCTGTGATATCTATAAACACAGTCCTGTTTTCAGGGTCGGCGGGGATGAATTTGTTGTGGTGCTGACCGGCGAGGATTATCAGCACAGGGATGACCTTCTCGAAAAGCTGCAGATGGAATCCTTAGAGAATAAAAAATCCCGTTCGGGTCCGGTGGTTGCCGGCGGCATGTCAATCTATGACACGGATTCTGACAAAGCTGTTGCGGATGTATTAAAACGTGCCGATGACCTGATGTATGAAAATAAGAAGATGCTCAAATCAGGGCGTCTGATCGACACCTTCAGAAAGATGAATGAGATCAGTGAAACCATACCGAATGAAAGAAGAAGACAGCTTGACGCGCTGTTTGGTGCGCTGGTTACCGTTACCGGCAAAGGATATATCTATTTGAATGATATGCGATATGATTTTTCCAGGTGGTCCCTGTCACTGATCGATGATTTCGGTCTGCATTCGGAATATATGTATCATGCGGACAGCGTTTGGAAGGATTATATCCATCCGGATGATATGCAGGTCTATGACGATGCGGTGAACGCGGCGCTTTGCGGAGAAGCGGAGCTGAAACAGATCTTCTACCGTGCCAGAAAACGGGATGGTTCCTATGCGCTGTTGACGACCAGGGCCTTTGTTTTAAACGACGAAAATGGTGAACCGGAGTATTTCGGCGGGATCATTCTGCAGCAATAAGAGCTGAAAAAATCCGAAGTTTTCTATTCGATTTTCTATTTTACAATTCAAAAAACTCAATTCTGACAATTTTTTTCGCTTTTTTGTAAAATATACTTGACAGAATATATCGGAAGGTGATATATTCTACTCACGATATAACGGTCGACGATATATCAACAACCGAAATAAAGAGTACAGAGTAAAAAAGGAGAAGGAGATGAGCATATGAGCGGTAAATTTTCAGAAAAGGACCTTCCGTTAACGGAAGCGGTATTTTACATCATGTTGGCACTAAGGCATCCGAATCACGGATATGGCATCATCCAGGAGGTGGGCGAGCTGACAGGGCAGAGAGTCATTCTCGGAGCGGGAACGCTGTACGGCGCGATCCAGACCTTAGAGAAGAAAGGATTGATCAGCATCTACAGCGAAGATGCTGGATCGAGAAAGAAGAAGGAGTATCTGATCACGGATATGGGGCGGGAAGTATTTTACGCAGAGCGTGAAAGGATCGCAGAACTGGCGGCTAACGCAGAGCTGATGGAGTAAAACCGTTAAGAGAATGCGAGTGCGGATACGAATGACACATGGTAGTGTAAAGCACAGTAAAAA
>JAFZNL010000298.1 GCA_017550925.1 Lachnospiraceae bacterium
AGTGGCCATGAATGCCTTTACCGGAGCAGCGCCCACAAATACGGCACAGATGTTTTACGGTTGTAAGTACTTAACACAACTGGATTTAAGCGGTATGGACCTGTCAAAGAGTGAAAGTTTCAGTAAAATGTTCTACAATTGTACAAATCTGAAAAACCTTACCTTTGGCACTGAGGGGACATCGGCGGCTACGGATATGTCATATATGTTCTATGGCTGCGAGAGTCTTGAGACACTGGATGTATCCGCCTTTGTGACATCGGAAGTCACGGATATGAAGTATATGTTCCGTTACTGTAAATCACTTACGAGCCTGGATCTTTCCGGCTTTGATACGATCAAAGTGACCGATATGAATTCTATGTTTGAAGGATGCTCATCTCTGCAGGAACTGGATCTGACCAGTTTTGTCACTTCGCGTGTAACGAATATGAAATATATGTTTTATCAGTGTTCCAAACTGACAAAACTCAATGTCGAAACCTTTGATACAGCGGCTGTTGAGGAAATGATCAGGATGTTTGCAGAGTGCAAAAGGCTGCAGCATCTGGATGTTTCCGGATTCAATACTTCCAACGTAAGCCGGATGGGACTGATGTTTGATCAATGTTATGATCTTGAAGAACTGGATGTTTCCGGTTTTGAAACCGCTAAGGTCTGGGATATGAACAATCTGTTTGCAGACTGTCATAAACTGAAAGTTCTGGATCTGTCAAATTTTGACACATCAGGATGTGAACATTTTGCGAATATGTTCTGGAATACATCGAATTTGAAAACCATCTATGCCAGTGAAAAATTCATTGTAAAAGCAGGGGCGGATTCGGAGGCGATGTTTAGGTTGGCCGGTGCTGTGGGCGGAAAAGGGACCAGGAATGTCAGCGGCGATGATGCGACCGGCGCCGTGATCGATCAGGGGCCGGATTCGGAATCACCGGGTTATTTTACGGATGGGGCAGAGTGTCCTTATACTGTAAAACGCAGTGATTTTGTGAATGCTCCTATTGATTTTGATAGAAAGGAAGTCATAATTTCGGGATATGAACCAGGTGAAAAAGGTAAGGCGAAAACGGATATCGTTATTCCCAAAACTATGAAATATCCTGTTTTAGTGGAAGATGTTGTGTCCGGAAATGATATCTATAAGATGGCAACGCTGGACGTTGTATTACAAGGTCTGCATACTCATGAAGTACCTGTATCCACCAATACAACAGAAGATGCGGCAGACAAACTGACTTCGGTCACGGTTTTAAGCGGCGTCAGGTTTGTAACAGCTTCGGAAAATGTCGGAGTTGATGATAAGATGGAAGCTGATTATCTGTTTGCTTATATGCCGAATCTGAAAAAACTGGATATTCGGGAAGCGGACACAAATGCTGTCAGATCCATGACAGGCATGATCTCACATGATCCACTGCTGAGCGAACTTATGCTTGGTGAAAAAGATACCGCTGCTGTGACAAGCTTTGCAGGTCTTTTGGAAGGGGATGAGTCACTGGAACTGGTCGATCTTCAGGGACTGACAGATACCGGAAATGTGGCAGATATGTCCGGTATGATGAAAGGCTGCAGCGCTCTGGAAAAGGTATATTTCCCCACAGTGTTTGGTAGTACAAAATGCACAGACGTTGATTGCATGTTTGAAGACTGCTCCAAAATCCGGGAAATCAATCTTTCCGGATTTAGAATGGATCCTATGGCCGGCATGGATGGGATGTTCCGGGGCTGTGAAAAACTCAAAACGATCATGGCGACTGATGGATTGGCTGTCAGCGCATCAAACACTTCCACAGAAGTATTTGAAGGATGCGAAAGCCTTGTTGGTGGTATGGAAACAGTATATCAGGCAGGCAAGACAAGCGCCGCCTATGCAAGGATAGACGGTGGAAGCCAGGCGCCGGGATACTTTACGAATATCTCTGATGCCCTGATTGAAACATCTTTGAAGGATTGGGTATATGACATCGATCAAAATATGAAGATGGTAGAATTGCGGGGATATACAGGCGCTGCAAATCCGCTTGTAAGAAAGATCCTGATACCTGCCAAGTTCTCTGTTGACGGTATGCTGTATGATGTTGATCTGGTAGCGTTTGATCCCTGTAAGTATAATTCCAATTTTAATCCTGAAAATACTGTTTGCAAACAGCTGAAGGAAATAAAGGTTTCAGAAGGTGTCAAATTTGATAACTGCAATCATATGTTTGAAGGCTGTGAAGCATTGACCGATCTGGATCTAAGCGGTGCTGATATATCGGGATTAAATTACATGAATGGAATGTTTAAAGACTGCATAAATCTGGAGAATCTGAATCTAAGCGGCCTTGATGCGTCGAGTGTCTGGGATATGGATTCCATGTTTGAAGGCTGTGCAAAACTGAAATCCATCGATCTGGATGGGTTTAAAATACAGAATGTTTATTCGGCTGGACGAATGTTCTACGGCTGCAGCTCCCTGACAAGCCTGGATTTATCCGCTTTCGGCGAAGCAGCATCGCTTCAATGTATTACCCGGATGTTCAGTGGATGTTCCTCTCTCAAAACACTGAATCTTGGTTATTTCCATACGAGTGAAGTGTATAGCATGATCGGCTTGTTTGAGGGTTGCAGCTCTCTGGAGAGCTTGAACCTATCCGGATTGGATACAGAGTCGGTATACATGATGGCAGATATGTTTAAGGGCTGTACCAACCTGAAAACGATCTATACTTCAGACTTTTTTTCAACTGCAAGTCTTCTTGCGCCTGATGAAATAGAGAAACACGTAAACTACGGTTATGAGGAATTCGCCGGTTACGAAAGTTCCGGACAGGATATGTTCTACGGCTGCGAATCACTGCAGGGTGGCAAGGGCACAAAGTATCATGCGGATGTTATTGATTCTGCTTATGCAAGGATCGACGGCGGCCCGGATTCTGATGTTCCCGGATACTTTACAGAAGGCAAGGAGGCAGTTTACACAACTACGGCAGCAGATTTCAAATACAGTCTGGATAAGACATACAACCGGATCACGCTGATGGGTTATACAGGTGCCGAGTCAAGGGGGGCAGCTTCTATCATCATTCCCAGCCATATGAAGGTGGATGGTGTAACTTATGTGGTCAGGCTGAACCGCGTTGGCTCTCAAAGCTCATATAGTTCTGATGGTACGGCACATCAAGCCCTTTTATCCGTTACCCTTGAAAACGGGATAGATTCATCAGATGCATCGTATATGTTCGCTTACTGCGATTCTTTGAAAATACTGGATCTGGCAAACCTGGATTTATCCGGCGTATCTTCGATGAATGCAATGTTCCGTGGATGTGAACAGCTAAAAAGCCTGGATCTGACAGGAATGGATACATCGAATGTGACAGACATGGAATTCATGTTTGAAAGCTGTTTAAACTTGACCGAGATCAAGTTTGATCCGGTGAAATTCAATACTTCCAAAGTCGAAAACATGGATTGTATGTTTGAATATTGCAAAAAATTGAAAAAGTTGGATCTTTCCATGTTTTCTACCGGGAGTGTGGTATTAATGCGAGGTATGTTCTATGGCTGCAAAGAACTTGAGCAGCTCAGCCTGGATCCGGAAAGATTCAACACTTCCAGCGTAACTGATATGTCAGCCATGTTCTATAGCTGCAGAGCGCTGAAGGAGCTGGATTTATCAGGATTTGATACAACAAAGGTGATTTCAATGAGTTATATGTTCATCGATTGCACGAGCCTGAAAACGCTGGATCTCTCAAGCTTTGATGGAACATCCCTTGAAAACGCAGGGAGAATGTTTGACGGGTGCAAAAGCCTTCGGAGGATCTATGCTAAGCAATCATTTGATCTAAGCGGCTTGAAAGGTTATGCTAATGCCTATATCTTTGGTGAGTGCTTTTCCCTTCGTGGCGGCAAGGGAACAAGCTGCGCTGACCAAAATAAGCTAAATGAGCAGGACGCTTGTTCTCCGGCATTTGCAAGGGTGGATGGCGGTCCGGATTCGGATACCCCCGGATACTTTACGAAAAAGATCACGATAGAGGATCTGTCTTATCCCTTTGCCAATACTTTTACGGGGCTGAAATATGATGAAACATCCGGTTACGAGATCCCGGAAGTACGCTATGAAAAAATATTCGGCGAGAACGGAAAGACCATGTACAAATTCTATACCGATCCCTGGAACGGCAGCTGCTATGGGCTTTCCACCAGCAGTTCCATGTTCAATACTTATGGGAACGGGGTTGAACTTACCGACGTGGGCATCAGTGCCAATACAGTCAGCGGCGCGTCAATCCAGGTGTTTGGCGATCCGACGGATCAGGATGCGCTGAAGGAATTCATTGAGGCGATGCAGATCTCCCAATATGATCCCAGGGTGCAGATGTGCTATGCATTCAATGATGACGTAGATAGTCTGGTAAAGACGCTCAGGGAAGAGGAAAATCCTGTCATCATTGGCGTATTCGGTCCGGAGGGCGGACATGCGATCCTTGGTTACGATGTAGATGAATCCATTAACGGTACTGCAAAGATCCATGTTTATGACAGTAACTATCCCGGTCAGGACCGTACTATCCTGGTGACCAAAACAGGAAATAAGTATACGGGATGGCAGTATGACATGGGCACGACTTCGGACGGTGAGCATATTGTCTGGGGATCGCACTTAAACCAGCCCGGCAAGGAAGAACAATCCTTTATCTCGTTCATTCCTTATGATATTTATTCTGCAGTCTATTTGAATGGCGGCGAATATGCGGACTGGATCATCAGTGATGATGACGAAGATTATTGGGATGATACGGATCAGTGGTACTATGATAACACGGTTTATTCAAAGGAGGATGTGGAAGAGCTTAAAAATAACGGCTGGAGCGAGAAAGATGAAAAAATTCTGGAAGAGCTTGGCGGTGAAGCGGGAATTGCGACGGAAGAAGAACTGGCTGCGGATCCTTATACCTATAAGGAGAATGAGACCTTTAACGATGTGGGTTTGCCTGCACCGGGGGATGTAGGTGAATGGACGCCGGAGGATGAGCAGAATTTCAAAAATGGCGAAGGGGAATTTGCAGACACCACCATGGCAACTGCCCAGGATGAGAAGGATTTCCCGGCACTGAAGTGGACGAATGAGGATGAAATCAATTTCCAGAATCAGACAGGCGAATTTGCCAATCTGTCCCAAATGGTTTCGGCCAACGCGCTGGATGAGAATCCCTGGACGACTACTGACGAAGGGATCCTTCAGGACGTGGGCGTTGCCGGCGATAATGAAACACAGGTGAACTGGGATGAGAATGAGGAAACGAAATATCTGGAGGGCAAAGGTGAATACGCGGATAAGAAGATGGCCTCTGCTGAAGATGTAAAGAAATTCCCGCAATATGTCTGGGATGAGGATGCTGAAGCTGATCTGATAGGCAAGAAGGGAGAATTTGCTAACATTGATGAAATGGTTTCTCCTGCAGAGTATGACCGCAAGCCATGGAGTGAACTTGATGAGGAACAGCTAAAAGAAGTTCTCGAAGGCGAAGGCCTGCCGACGGATGCCGAGTATGCAGCAAATAAGTGGACCGACATTGAAACGGAGATCTTTGAAAAATTCGGCACGGCAACCGCGGATGAGTATAAGAATGATCCCTGGAATGAAACGGATCAGAACAACTATGATAAATGGTTTGCGGACGGTGCAGATCTTCGCAGGGTTTCCGATTCCAGATATGGAAACCTGCAGTTCAGGATGCGTTTCCGCATGCGTTTCCGTATGCGCTTCCGCATGCGCTTCCGTATGCGTTTCCGTATGAGATTCCGTATGCGTTTCCGCATGAGATTCCGTATGCGTTTCCGTATGAGATTCCGTATGCGCTTCCGCATGAGATTCCGTATGCGTTTCCGCATGAGATTCCGTATGCGCTTCCGTATGCGTTTCCGTATGCGTTTCCGCATGAGATTCCGTATGCGTTTCCGTATGAGATTCAGGATGCGTTATCGCATGCGTGATACGATGAATTTCCGTATGCGATTCCGTATGAAGGCCATGCTTGTGGATGCCAGGAATTATTCCATTGCGGATGTCAGCGGCAATACCATCGCCAATATGGAGGAAAACAAACTGACATTGGCAAACGGACAAAACAGCGAGGAAAGCGGCATCTTCCAGATGAAGCCCATGGGCATCACCTTAAGCAAAGAAGGCAAACTTGTCACGGACCAGAAGGATGATTCCAAGACTGTTGTATATCTGCCGGTAGGTAAGGAAGAACGTATTGTCAAAGATTCTGAGACAGAGGTGCTGAATGTAACTGCCATGGATCAGGATGTGACAATATCCGCTGAAACAAGGGGAGAAGGCATCAGCCTGGATGTCAACGCCGAAACGCGAAATGTTTCTGCGAAACTGGAAGATGATGCAAAACTGGAGATCACCGGTCAGCAGGGAGATACCTTCCAGGTTACCAAGGTTGTCAATGATGGTGTAACGGAGCACACATTGAGTGTAAGCGGATATGTTACTTCGGATGATTTTGAAAGGAAGATCCCGGAGCTTACAGTCAGTGGCAGCACGGTCAGCGGTGCACACGTCGAGATCACCGATATAGAGGAATTTGAAAAGAATGTATGTACCCATCCTCATTGTGTCGTTTTGCATAGCAAGGATGCGACCTGTACAGAGAAGGGGTATACCGGTGATGTTTATTGCCCGGATTGTGATACGGTCATTGATTATGGAAAGGATATCCCCATCATCAAGCACAAAGCTGCGGCACCTGTCCGCGAGAATGAAAAGGCGGCAACGTCCGATCAAGCGGGATCCTATGATGAGGTTGTATACTGCGCGAACTGTCATTTTGAGATGAGCAGAACGAAAAAGACCATCGCGCCCACGGGAGCGGGCAATGTACCCGGCGGTCAGAAACAGGATATCCAGGAAAAACCGAAAGATCCTGAGCAGCCGAAGGATCAACAGCCGAAAGTAGCAGCGAAGAATGCAAAACTTACTGATACTAAGAGTGGCGCTGGATTTGTTGTCACAAGCGATGATGCCGGCAGTCCGCAGGTGAAAATATCTGATACGACAAGCATCAAAGGCAAAAAGTACACTGTGCCTGCTACGGTAGAGATCGATGGTATCACATATAAGATCACGGAGATAGCAGACAATGCATTCAACAAAAATGCGACCCTTGAGCAGGTGACAATCGGAAACAACGTCAGCAAGATTGGGAAAAATGCTTTTGCCGGAGCGAAGAAACTGAAAAAAGCAGTTATCAAAGGAAGTGTTAAGAGCATTGGCAACAATGCATTCAAAGGTTGCAAGAAACTAAATACTGTAACGTTGAAGAAGGGATTGACAACCATCGGTAATAGCGCCTTTGAAGGCTGCACAGCTTTAACGAAGATTACGATCCCGGCCAGTGTGAAGAAGATTGGAAAGAGAGCCTTCTTCGGCTGTAAGCTGCTGGCTAAGATCAAGATCCAGACAACTGCGCTCACGAAGAAGAATGTAGGAGCAAAGGCCTTTTCCGGTGTCAGCAAAAAAGCGGTGGCAACTGTGCCGAAAAACAAAAAGTCGGCATATAAAACCATGCTGAGAAAGAAAGGTTTCCCGAAAAAAGCAACAGTTAAGTAAATGATCATCAATATGTTTTTGTGAAACATGACGAAAAATGCGCAATATAACTTGCGCATTTTCGTTATTTATGTTATGATTTTCATAACTGTAAACAGTTGATCAAGCGTTGGAAGACTGATGACTTAACATTTCGTAGGAGGATGGAAAGGAAGCGGTGTTCCGGAGGACGAATGGATTCGTCCGTATTAAAAAACAAGGAGGTAGAATATGAGCAATGTATCAAGTGTAAACAGCAGTTCCTACGTCAACAGTTCCTATCAGACCCAAAGTGCAAGCGCAGCGAAGGCAACGGAAGCTTCGAAATCAGCAAGTGGCGCAAGTGGATCCGGTTCTTCCACATCAGGAAGTTCGGGCGTGATCTATGAGCCTTCCAAGGAAGGTAAGGAAGCCGCTGCAAAAGCAAAAGAGGCTGACCGCAGCAAAATTGTAGCACAGTTGAAGGAAGCTAATGAAGCCAGGATCCAGCAGATGACCGATCTTGTGCATCAGATGATCACAGGACAGGGCAAGGCTTTAGGCCAGGCTGACAGTATCTGGAGTTTTCTTGCAAAGGGTGATTTCACCGTTGATCCTGCAACGAAAGCACAGGCTGAAAAGGACATTGCAGAGGACGGCTATTGGGGCGTAGAGCAGACTTCTCAGAGGATCTTTGATTTCGCTATGGCACTGACCGGCGGCGATGATGAGAAGATGGAAAAGATGCGTTCAGCATTCGAAAAAGGCTTTTCCGAAGCGACGAAGACCTGGGGGAAAGAACTTCCTGATATCAGCCAGAGAACCTATGGCGCAGTTCAGCAGTTGTTCGATAATTATAAGAACAGAAATGAAACAGCAGCTGTCGAATAAGTGTAGAATTTTGACGGGAAATCTTAACAAATTATGACACTACATCTAGGGGGAATCCAATGGATTTCCCCTAAATTTTGCAAAAAAATTCATTTTTGACTTGCCAATATACGATTCTTATGGTAACATAACATATGTGTGTAATAATTTTGTAACATTTACACGTGTGCGTACCCATAGTTTAACGGATAAAACAGTGGATTCCGGTTCCACCGATGGGGGTTCGATTCCTCTTGGGTACATGAGCCGAATAAGGCGTTTTTGTTTCATGGAGGTAGCGATAAGACCGGTATTTAATACGGGCTGAAAAACTACTGATAAATTGGAGGTTTTAGTATGAGACAGATTGGTTGGTTCTTCCAGAATCTTGCAGCAAGATTGCAGGAAGATCGTCATTTTGCCAGAAGGTTTTTTGTAGGCTGTCTGGCAGTTATTTTAGTAGTTGTTTTGATCATTGTATTAGTATCCTGTGGAAAGGATGAGGATGCGGATACAGACGGCCCCACAACAAGCGGACCTGATACAGGCATTAATGATGCGCCATATCCGGTTCCCGAACAGAAGGATGCACCGCTTGAGGAAGATGCCCATGCAGACGTAAATGCTTTGATCGGCCAGTATTTTACAGCGCTTGCAGCAGGAGATACAACAACGGTGGCGAGTATCAAGCAGCCGGTAGCACAGGAAGAACTGATCAAAATCGAAAAAGAGTCTGCATATATTGAAGAGTTTTCCAATATTAAGGTTTATACCAAAAAGGGTCCTGTAGACAGTAGTTACATTGTGCTGGCATATTATGAGATCAAGTTCCGCGATGTTGAGCGGATGGCGCCGGGACTGACGACCTTCTATGTTGTTCCGAGACCGGATGGAAGTATTTATATCACAGGCGGTGATATGGATACCAGAGTGGAAGACTATATTAAGGCAATCGTAAAGCATGACGATGTTGCAGAGCTTTTTGCTACAGTTAATACAAGATTTAACGAAGCTGTAACCGAAGATAATGCGTTGAAAGCATTCATGGAAGGTTTCTCAGCCAGGGTTGAGCAGGAAGTCAGCGAGGCTATGGAGGCAATGAATGCCGGAAATGGCGAAGGAGAGGCAACTGATCAGGCACCTGCATCGACTGAAGAGATCTGTACTGCAACAGATACTGTAAATGTCAGGGCATCCGATAGTGAGAATGGTGATAAGATCGGTAAGCTGCAGAAGGGTGAAAAAGTAACCCGCTATGAGGCACAGGAAAACGGCTGGAGCCGTGTAAGCTTTAACGGCAGCGAAGCATTTGTAAAGAGTGATTTCCTTCAGGTTGACGAAGCGCCTGCACCGACGGAAACAGCTACCGAGGGAGAAGGCACTGATGGCGGTCAGACCGAAGAGACTGCACAGGCAACTACAACAACCGATACTTCTTCTCTTGCAGGAAAATCCACAGTGAATATTAAGGAATCTGTGAATGTCCGCAAGTCCGCATCCCAGGATGCTGATAAGCTTGGCGTTGCATATCAGGGCGAGAACTACAAACTCCTGCAGGCACAGGCAGACGGCTGGTGCAAGATCGAATTCAATGGCCAGACGGGATATGTGAAGAGTGAGTTTGTACAATAGGATGAGACAAAGCAAAAATGCTCGTGATACGGCTCGGTGGGAGCTTGCTCACACAAGAGACGTGTCGCGAGTATTTTTATTTTGCGAAGCAAACACATCGAGCAGCTCAGCTGCGAAGATGTGCTTTGTCGTTTGAAGAACAATATACATATGAAAAAAACAATCAACTGTCATGCAAAAATAAATCTGTCCCTGGATGTCACAGGTCGCCGTGAAGACGGCTACCATCTGGTGGAAATGGTCATGCAGAGTTTGGACCTGTGTGATGAGCTTTCCATGGAGATCCTTCACGGGGAAAAGGGAACCATTCTATTAGAAACAGATTTAGAAGGCCTCGAAACAGATGAGCGAAATCTGGCCTGTCGTGCTGTGAAAGCGCTGATGGATCGGTTCGATATAAATGATGGCGTGAAAATGCATCTGACAAAAAAAATCCCCATGGCTGCGGGACTTGCCGGAGGATCGTCGGACTGTGCAGGCGCACTGAAACTTGCAAATGAGTTATTCGGACTGGGTCTTGATAATAAGCAACTGATGGAAGTTGGCGTTAGCCTGGGTGCTGATGTACCCTATTGTGTTATGGGTGGTACCGCTCTGGCGCAGGGGATCGGAGAAGTATTAACGCCGCTTTCGGCAATGCCAAATTGCGGTATTCTTCTGGCAAAGCCGGATATCAGTATAGCTACAGGGCCGGTTTATAAGGCGATTGACAGCATGCCGTCCTACCCGCATCCAGATACGAAAGGAATCATCGCTGCAATAGACCGCGGTGATCTTGAAGGGATCTGCGGTTGTATGATGAATGTGCTTGAGCTGGTAACAGGAGAAAACCATCCCATGATCGGTCGGCTGGAAAACCAGATGATGGAGCAGGGGGCGATCGGTGCAATGATGAGCGGCTCAGGTCCAACTGTATTCGGGATTTTTGAGAATTTGGAAAAGGCGGAAATAGCGGGGGATGCAATCAGAAAAAGCGGGTTTACCGGATTTGTTTCCGCCCATAAGCCGGTCTGATCTGTTATTCGTCAAACTGTATCATAAAATATAATTAGAAAGCAGGTAATCATTATGGCAGAAAAACTAAACAAAAAACCGGTGAATGGCATGAAGGATGTGTTGCCGAGAGAAATGCAGATCAGGCAGTACTGCATGTCTGTCATTCGTGAAAACTATAAAAGCTACGGATTTACAGAAATTGAGACGCCTGCCATGGAGAGCATCGGAAATCTTTGCTCCAAGCAGGGAGGCGAAAATGAAAAACTGATCTTCAAAGTATTAAAGCGTGGCGAGAAACTGCAAATCGATACTGCGCAAGAAGAAAATGACCTGGCTGACAGCGGACTTCGTTATGACCTGACGCTGCCCCTTTCGAGGTATTATGCGAATCATGCAAGCGAATTGCCCAGTCCCTTCAAAGCATTGCAGATGGGAAATGTATGGAGGGCGGAAAGACCGCAGAAAGGAAGATTCCGTCAGTTCATGCAGTGTGATATCGATATTTTGGGTGAGCCTACAAACCTGGCGGAGATCGAGCTGATCCTTGCTACATCATCGACTCTGAAAAAGTTAGGATTTGCTAACTTTAAGGTTCGGATCAATGACCGCAGGATGCTGCGCGCCATGTCTGATTGGGCAGGTTTTGGAGAGGAACAGTTTGAAAGCGTCTGCATTATTTTGGATAAGATGGATAAGATCGGTGCAGACGGCGTAAAGAGCGAACTTTTGGAAAACGGTTTTTCCGCAGAAGCTGTGGAGAAATATACGGCGTTTCTGCAGGGAATGGACGCTGCGGAAGATGTCCTTGGCTATGTAAAAGAAACTCTTGGTGATGCGCTCGGCGAAGACGTATCGGATAACCTTTCTCAGATCATGACTTCTGTAATGGCTGCCGGACAAAACGGTTATGATATCGCTTTTGATCCGACGCTGGTACGCGGGATGGGGTATTATACAGGCACGATCTTCGAGATCGAGATGGCGGACTTTGGTTCTTCCGTTGCAGGCGGCGGCAGATATGACAAGATGGTGGGACGTTTTACCGGAAACGATACCCCGGCCTGTGGCTTTTCTATCGGTTTTGAGCGGATCATAACAATCCTTTTGGAACAGGATTTCCAGATTCCGGGTGAAAAAGAGAAGGTCGCATTTTTGCTGGAGAAAAACCTTCCAGCCCAAAAGCTTGCAGACGCCATCGCAAAGGCGCAGGCAAGGCGCGATGAAGGACAGCAGGTTGTGATGGTACGTATGAATAAGAATAAGAAATTCCAGAAACAACAGCTCACGGAAGAAGGCTATACGGAGTTTGTGGAGTTCTATTGTGAGGAACTTCGCCGCTGATCTGCGGTGAGTGTATAGGCGTATAGGATAAAGAAGATGATCCGTATTTTCTTAGCCGACCTGACTTGCATTTTTGATGAAGAAAACCTACATAGGGCGTTTTCCGTATCTTCGCCCCAAAGGCAGAGAAAAGCGGAACAATACAGAAACCTGCCTGATCAGGCCAGATGCATCGGGGCAGGTCTTCTTTTGGAGCAAAGTCTGTGGCTTTATAAAAATGGTGAGAGTTCGGATGGTCATGCGCTGCGTACGCAGCAATCGGATACAGAAGAAGAAACAAAGCTGATAACAGTTGATCTGCAGACGTTATTAAATAAGGCAAATTATGAAGAAATACCTGCTGCGCAGGAACGGGAAAGCAGTCTGTTATTGCAATACGAAAAAAACGGCAGGCCCTTCTTGGAAGGAGAAGGTCATAACGGCAGTGAGTACGGGTGGAAATCTGATCTGAAGATTCCTTATTTATCCATATCGCATTCCGGAGTTTATGCTGCATTGGCGCTTTCGGATCGACGTGTCGGTATCGATATCGAACAGACAAGGAAGATCGGAGGGTCTGTTGCAAAGAAGATCCTGACGCCGGAAGAATACATAAGATATGAAGGGCTTCAGGATAAAGCAGAGGAAGCAAGGGAATATTTGCTGGAAAAGTGGACGCAAAAAGAGGCAATCGCCAAGCTGGATGGAAGAGGCGTTTTTGCTTTGCTGCCGGCTTTATCTAAGGAGGATTGGCTGCAAAAGGAAGGGATTAAAGTCTATACCATCAGACCGGTTCCAGGCTATTTCTTTTCAGTTGCATATAAATCGTAAAGTTAATTCCATATAAATCAAAAAAAGACTTTACTTGATGGAAGCCTTGTGCTAAAATGTCTTTCGTATGAGTTTTAGCCGTGCTCAGGCTGACGGTTTCTCCACCGCAGTCTTAGTATGCAGGAAACCAGATCGGGTGAAATCCTGATGATTTCAGATCTCGGATCTGATTCAGGGAGATCCGATGATCAGGTGGAATGTGCAGGAAACTGCAGCTGAATGAAAAGTTTATAGGAGGAAGAAAAATGATCACAAAAGAAAAGAAAACCGAAATCATGGAGAAGTATGCAAGGACACCCGGTGACACCGGTTCACCTGAAGTACAGGTGGCAGTCCTGACAGAGCGCATCAGAGAGCTGACCGAGCACTTGAAAGAGAATCCGAAGGATCATCATTCAAGACGCGGTATGTACAAGATGATCGGTAAGAGACGCGGTCTTTTGGATTATCTGAAAGAAAAAGACATCGCGCGCTATCGTAGCCTGATCGAGCAGCTCGGACTGAGACGCTGATCTATTTATGATGTAAAAAGGGCGGATATTTCCGCCCTTTATTGCATAAAAGAAGACGTAAGAAGACGAAGAAGAGAAGAAGAAGGAGAAGAAAAGAATGTACAAACAGTATTCCATGGAACTTGCCGGCAGAACCCTGACGGTTGACATTGACAGAGTTGGCAAACAGGCTAACGGCTGCGCTTTTATGCATTATGGTGAGACAACGGTGCTCTCCACTGCAACGGCTTCTGAGAAGCCCAGGGACGGGATTGACTTTTTCCCGTGCTCAGTAGAATATGAAGAGAAGTTTTACTCCGTAGGAAAGATCCCCGGAGGATTTAACAAAAGAGAAGGCAAGGCATCTGAGAATGCTGTTTTGACGGCTCGCGTTATCGACCGTCCTATGCGTCCGCTGTTCCCGAAGGATTACCGCAATGACGTAACCCTTCACAACCTGGTTATGAGTGTGGATCCGGCTTGCCGTCCGGAGCTGGTTGCCATGATCGGTACTTCCATCGCTACCACCATTTCCGATATCCCTTTTGCAGGTCCCTGCGCTATGACTCAGGTCGGTATGAAGAACGGCGAGTTCATCGTCAATCCCGGTCAGAAGGATTGGGACGAAGGCGATCTGAAGCTGACAGTTGCTTCCACCTCTGAGAAGGTGATCATGATTGAAGCAGGAGCGAAAGAGATTCCGGAAGAGAAAATGCTCGAAGCCATCTACATGGCACATGATGTAAACCAGACCATCATTGAGTTCATCAACAAGATCGCTGCTGAAGTTGGTAAGAA
The DNA here is from genome assembly GCA_017550925.1 of Lachnospiraceae bacterium. Taxonomy (GTDB): domain Bacteria; phylum Bacillota; class Clostridia; order Lachnospirales; family Lachnospiraceae; genus RGIG7926. The sequence continues at coordinate 14,515 of JAFZNL010000298.1, forward strand.
GAAACACGAATATGTAAGCTGTGCAGTTCCCGAGGAAATGTTCGCAGCTATGAAAGAGATCGTTTCTCCTGAAGAAATGGAGAAGGCAGTCTTCACCGATGAAAAACAGGTTCGTGAGGAGAACATCCGTCAGGTAACCGCAAAGCTGGAAGAGGCTTTTGCTGACAAGGAAGAGTGGCTTGCAGTTCTCGGCGAGGCAGTATATCAGTATCAGAAAAAGACCGTTCGTAAGATGATCTTAAAAGACCACAAGCGTCCGGACGG
>JAFZNL010000299.1 GCA_017550925.1 Lachnospiraceae bacterium
ACCTGTTGTCATCGGTGTAGGGTTCAAAATCTTTATCTGTCCCCCATTTGGCTGAGCCGTATTCCTCACCATGCCGAAACTGTTTGGCATTTTCTTTCTTGCTCCCATGTACAGCTTAAATGACGCTCCTGCGATCACACCTCCCATAACCGGAACGATCCCTAGGGCTGGTGCCACAAGGGGCGGCACCTGAAAGATCAGGGAAAATGCTTCTACACATTTATCCAGCACATCCTCTTTCGTACTTGCCAGGACTGCCTGCAGGTACTTGTTGGTGAAATAGAAAAGTACAAGGAACGGGATCAGATCCATGGCGATCTTATTGGCATTTATCTTCCCATTTTTCCTGTATGGCTTAAGTGCGTTCCTTGGAAGCTGCCGAAGATCCTCCAGGATCCCGTTTATGATCTTATTCCCGTTCATTCCATCACCTTGACTGGTGCCGGTTCTTGTTTTTCTGCTTTGTCCTCTGCCGCTGTCTGTTCATATCTTTCTTTACAGACAGTTCTTTCTTTTCCCGGATCGTTTCCTTTAATGATTTTGGCTGTTTTGGGTTAAACCCTTTTGCCGTCTCTTCTACCCTTTCTTTCAGCGGCTCACCGTTTTTTACATAGCCAAGATGCAGCCATTTTCCTGAATTGTCCCTGATCTCATAGGCGTTTGCTCCCTTTGAAGCTTTCTCCAGCTTGTCATAATCGATATCCGTATCTTTTACAAAGCTCTGTGACATGATCACTTCCTGCTTGTCGTTCAAAAGCACAAGCTCTTTTGACATCGCTTTCTGTTCTTCCAATACCTGCTGCGATGCCATTTTCAGGACCGCAGAAAGTTGGTCTATGTTCTTCACTTCACAAAAAGCCACATAACTGCAGCTGCCGTCTGCCCTTGGCGTTTCCTTCATATCCACGGGAATTCCGTTTTTCTGGCAGACTTCTTTTACGATCTGCGCAGCCCTCTCATCCGATACATCCAGATGTGCCACATCTTTTCCTTCACGGTTAAAAGTCTTCAGGCTCCCGTGGCTTTCCTTGTAATGAGCTACCACGAGATCCGTCACCTTCTTAAAGATGGAATCCTTTTGTTCCGGCGTCAGGTTTTTCCGGTTTTCCATGGACTGTTTGCAGGCATCCGCGATCGCCTTGATCAGTTCCACGCTTACTGTCACAATAGCCTTACCGGTCTGAAATGATTCATTTGTAAGCTCATCGACCATCTGTAAGTCTCCTTTGTGATTTGCTCCTGCCGCTTATCTGCGGCGTTTCTTTTACCCATTCACAGGTTGGGCGGCCTTATCCTTTTCATGTCTTCTCCTTTCATTTCCCACAAACTTTTGGTCAATCTGACCAAAGGTTTGAAAATAAAAAAAGGCGCCTACGAATATCTCTACTCATAAGCGCCTGTCGCTGCTGTAATATGATCCCATATTTGATGGCTGTCATGAAAATTTTCATGACAACTATTGTTTTTTGACTTCTGGTATAATCTGTTCTGAGGAGGAGAGGGATGATCTCTCATCCCTCAAACCAATGAAATTGAAACTCGGCTTCTTAAACGAAGCGCATTATATCAGCTAAATCCCGCTCCACATCTACATCAATATCAAGATGCAGCACGGAAAATACTGCCTGTAATGATTCCGTTAATCCCTGTGCTGATCCGTCCAGTCTTTTAACACATAAACAGTTATCATACATCGTGCCATCCGGCGGAATGATACGGATCAGTTTTATTCTTGTACGAAAACAGAGATGATTCAAAACTGATGCGTTTCTTATGTCCTGTTTTGTTACTCTTTTTCTGGTGGGTGTTTCTATAACAACCCTCTTTTCAGGAATATAGATCTGAACCGGAATACCAAACAGAGAATCATCATCTGTTATGTAGGAAACACTGCTCTGATCCAGATAATACCGGAGCGCGGTAAGTGGCACTGAATACAGTATGGATCTTTTGGTTTTTCTTCTTTCGATAAGCTCTCTGTAATGCTCCCTGGACTCCATATTGCGGCAATGCGGGCATCTGGTACCATTTGCCTTTGTGACAACGCGAGCCTGCCATTCATGTCCGCATATCCTGCATTTCAAAAAGGCCAGTACTATTGACTTTTCACTGATCGTATCCGGCGAAACCGTATTTTTCTCTGACCATTCCGACTCAAGATCCGGTCGCGTCGTGAACAGGTCATTATAACCTTCCAGCACCTTTCCATTGCAGTACGGACATCCATGACCCTCTGCCCTGTCAGCGGGTCGTGCCTGCCATTCATGACCATTGCTGCAACGCCACCATACCGGATTATTGTTTTTTCCTGTGATATCTGTCGGAAGGAGCGGCAAATTTCTATCTGACCATTCTTTAGCCGGCTCCGGATAACGCGTAGCAAAGTCGTTGAAACCTGCCAGGACTCTATGACTGCTGCAATAGGGACAGCCGGAACCTCTTACCCTGTTTTTTATAACAGCCTCCCATTCATGCCCGCATTTTCCCTTCCACCAGGCTTTTTTGTGAGAACCCGCAGTTACACTTGACGGCAGAATACTGTTTTTCTCTGACCACTCGGATGACAGGGCCGGATACATCCTTTCCAGATTGTTTTTCATTCAGATCCTCCTGCATTTTGTCACATTTTCCAAAGCTCTGTTTTTTGTTCATCCGTCATAGAGACCATCCGGAATAGATAAGTCATGCTGTACCTCTAAGCTGCGGTGGTTTTCCATCGTAAGGGATGCGTTATACAACGTCGCTATCAAAAACTTCAGGGAATTTTTAACCATCTTTGTGGTATTCTTCAGGGAATCCATGACATACTGGATCTTGTACAGGTCAATATCCATAAACCTCCGGACTATCAGGCTATGAGGGATCAGCTTTCCATTGATCGTTATATCACCCATGTTGACGATTGCCTCAACCATCACCTCTATCAGTTCATCCAGTTTATCTTTTTCGTCATATTTCAGCCCCTGGAAAAAGGTATCATACTCCACATTGGCGCGTATTTTCTGACGGACATAACACATCTCATCCATCACATCCCATCCATCCGGCTCCCTTGCCTTTTCTTCTACAGGAGATGATAAGATGGATTGATTTTTATTCCTCCATTCATGATCCCTCGGATCAATATTAATCTTATTTTTTTTATTCTCGTCTACGGCTGCAGATGTCCGTCGTCTGTCCTCACAGATGACCGTCGTCTGCTCCTGTAGATGTCCGTCATCTACTCCTGTAGACGACCGTCGTCTATCAGAGTAGACGACCAGTGTTTTCGGGCTTTCCGGAGTTTTTTCCTCCAACCTTTGGTCAATTTGGCCAAAAGTTTCTGTGGAGTTTCGATCCATTGTTTCCAAGTATTTTTTCACTTCAGACACTTTGTGAACATAGATCCGGCTCGGCTTATTCAACACTCTTACCTTTTCAATCAGTCCAAACCAGACCGGTTTTCCATTTTCTTCACCGATCTGACGGATCTTTGTAAGTTCCGAAAACAGCTTTGATGCCATGCAGTGTTTTACATGCATATCTTTCATGACATCTTCGATAGTATAGTTGATAAATACCCTGCCATTCTCATCCTCCCAGCCATTTCTGACAGAAAGGCCTGTTCTGTTCAATAGCATCCCATACAGGATTTTCGCCTCACCGGACAGACCGGCAAAACAATCTGCCACGATCAGATCAAGGGGCACCTGGATATATATGAACTGATCTGCCTCATTACTATGAATATATGTAGATTCGGGAATCATCACGCCCTGTATTTCCATTCTGGGTTTCTCCTGCCTTGGTCTTAGTTTTCGCTGATCTGACCTGCCTTCCACTTATCAAGCAGTCCAAAAATAACATTTCTGATCGCGTCCTCGGAATAATCTTCCGGAAAGTACTCATCAATTTTTTTTGACTGAAATGTGATATTTCTCCTGTTTCTGTTATGATTCTCCGGAGCAAGAATCTCCCAGACTTTTGCTTCGACAAGCTCCCCCGCCTGGCTTTTTTCCTTCAGCTCGCTGGCCTGCCCTGCCGTAATCTTTTCAGCGTATTTTTCGCAGGCTTTCAGCACCCATTCCTGTTCCTTTTTCTTCAGAAAAGAAAGCTCTACTGCCTGACCGAAAGGAAGCATTTTTTCATCCACCATCTGAAGGAGTTCATCGATCAGTCTGCCCAGCCAGATATATCTCTGGATCTGTTTAGCACTTTCTCCGCTTTCTTTGCTCATTTCCTTCAGACTGTTTCCTTTTGCTCCCTGCCGTTTTATGGCATCATATTTCATTTTGTATGCTTTTGCTTTTTCACTTGGCAGGATATCCTCTCGCTGAATATTGGAATCCACCATTACGATAATGGCCTCCTCATCAGACATATTCCTTATAAACATAGGCATGGACGAAAGTCCGGCTTTCCTGCATGCCTCTTTTCTGCTGTGACCTGCGATGATCTCATAACCGCCTCCTGCGCGTATCCTGGCAATCCCCGGAATGAGAACGCCATATTCTTTGATGCTTTCCGTCAGCTCCTGCATTTTTGCATCATCCCTGACTCTGAATGGATGATCCCTGAATTCAAAGAGTTCATCCAGCATGATCTCCTGTACATTTCCGGCCTCAATCATGGAATCATTCATACCGAACAGTTCGTTAAAACCCGTAATCTCAATTCTGGACGCACTGCCTTTTTTAGACATTTGCAAGCACCTCCTCACTGAAACCCGTATAAGCTGCGGCTACTTTTCCCTTGGGATCATGCCTGTAAATGCTGACTCCTTCGGCGCTTGATTCTGCCACCTTTACAGAAAAAGGAATCCGGTTTTTGAATATATTGATATAACTGCCAAACTTCTCACCAAGGATCTCCATAACTCCTTTGGCAAAATTCGTCCGCTCATCCAGCATTGTTATGAGAATTCCTTCAATCCCGAGCCTGGGATTTAATCCCTTTTTCACCCTGCCTATAGTCCGGATCAGCTGTTCCAGACCTTTAATGGATAAAAATGCTGCCTGCACCGGTATGATCACCCGGTCCGAGGCCGCAAGTACGTTTATGGTCATAAGACCCAAGCTCGGCCCTGAATCTATGATGATGAAATCATAGTGTTTTCTGAGTTTCTCCACATATCCATTGAGGATCCGTTCCCTGTTCCATACATTGATAAAAGATACCTCCAAACCCGAAAGTTCAATGTTACAAGGGATCAGATCTATCCCTTCTTCATGATGGAGAATGCCAAAGGATGTCCTGTCATACACTTCATCGTTTACCTCTTTCTCCAAAATGGTAGAAAGCGTGATCTCCATGTTATCCGGCTGGGTATAGCCGAGACTGGATGTAAGAGACCCCTGAGCGTCGCTATCGATTAAAAGAACCCGGAATCCTTTTCTTACCAGCCCGATCCCCAGATTCTCTGCTGTCGTTGTTTTTGCCACTCCGCCTTTCTGCGAAGCTACTGCGTAAACCTTACACATGATCATCTACCTGCCTTTCCGCTGTTGTCATGAAATCTATAACTACTTTTTCATTTCTTCATCGATGTTTCGAAGCACTTCCAGATATAAACGTTTATATTTTCTTGTCCCCTTGATATCCAAAGGATCTGAGGGATTATGTACGCTTATCCTGCTGTCATACTCCAAAATATTCAAAAACCATTCAATATCCTTTTCTGTTCCCTGCAGTCTGATCTTTAACATATAACCTCCTGTGTTGACGGGAGATGATGGTGCAAGTGTTCTGCCCTGCCGCTGTATGATTCATTACTGTCTGCCCCCTTTCTTTTCTCCGTTATTTGCTTTTTTCATTTTTCTCTCTGCTTTCTGGTCACGGAAAGAGGCAAATTCCCGGAATCGTGCTCCGTTTCCCGTATTTTTCTTGATACCGGATCTGCTCATCATAACAAAGCCTTTTTCTTTTTCTACTGCCTCCAGTGCCCGCTTGATCTGGTAGGAATCATTTGCCCTGATCCTGACCTCAACCAGATCTTTTTGATTTCTGTTTCCGTTCATACTCCCTTCCATTTGGCGATGCACGCGGACAGGAAGTAAGACGCAAAGCACTTAGCTTCCCTTGGAAGTATCTGCTATATTTTTGCGCTCTTTCTGCCCGCAGCATAGTCTTGTTTCTCCTTTCATTTTTTTGATAGTTTTAAGCCAACAGTTACCGGATTCCTCATCCGGTCTACACCATAACAAAGACAAAAAAAGGACACTTCCTTCGAAATTTCTTTCTTAGAAAGGGGTCATCAAAGTTTTTTAGGGTCTCTCTTTTTTAGGGGCGATCAGTAGGGGCTTTCCGTGGGGGCAAACTTTAGGGGCTGGTTTTAGGGTTTGTCAGTAGGG
>JAFZNL010000029.1 GCA_017550925.1 Lachnospiraceae bacterium
AGGACGCGTATGCTATACAAAATCGTTGTTGATGGAAAGGAAATGACCGTAAGGAAGCAGGTGAAAGCAAATAACCGGGAAACAGACAACTCTGTTCGAGAAGAGATCATCCGGCACTATCTGGATACGGAGAATGCAACCGATGTAAGAATACTGTCTGCTACAGAGGAGGATGAATGATGGATCACCACTTGAAATACAACGAACTCATAAGTAAAACCAATGCCCTGTTTGCAGAAAATGTAGAAATCCTGAAACGGATCCAAAACATGATCGGTTATTCTCCCATGCAGCTCAGAGAACGCAGAGATGAACGGGAAGAGATCGTCCGCGCAACGGAAAAGAAATTTCAAGTGGTATGCCGGTTTCTTCGGGATTTCATCGAGCGGAACTATGTAACTCGGATGAAACCCTTCCGGAGCTATGCCGGTATCCTTGAGGCATATGATCTGGTCGACAGATTCATGGGAGATGAACTGGGTGCGATCACAATGGAAGCGGTCATTGCCATCAGTTTACCGGGGGAAAAGGCTCCGTTACGGAATCTACTACGGTTGTTCATTTTTGACAGTCAGTCGGATGAGAAACTGGCCCTCAAGAAACTTGTCATATTCATCAACACACTTGAGGAAGCCAAAAGATATCAGGAATCCAAAGGTGACTGGAGCAGTGCCGAGCAATCATTATCCACTTTCTATGCAGGTACGTTTATGGACGCCGAGATGGCCGACGTGGAAAAAACGGAAGAAATGCTGACGTCGATCAGAGAGGAAGATTCTTTTCGATGGTATCTCCGAAGAGTCATATATCCTCTGATCATGCAGAAGTTCGATAATAGCATCTTTGTTATGGATGATATCAAAAGTGACAACTGGCGGCGCGTGTGGGAACGTCTGAAAGCAATCCCGCCCATAGATGGTGATGCCGACGGCACCGCACAGGGGAAATATGTCCTGGAAAATGAAGATACTATCCGGATGATCATTAAAGATGCTCTCCTGCAGGTTCATTCCGGCACGCTCTATATCTACCACCCGATGTGGCTTTTCGGAAGCCGTCTTTACTGGGATGTTCTGAATGACTATCTGCGGATGTTCCAGCAGGATTTTGAACTGTATCAGATGAATCAGATGATGGACGCGTTTTAGCGGGGAGGTGTGTGATGCGTGATCATTGGCTGGATCTCAAGTATCTGATGAGCGGGTTGAAGTTATTGGCAGAGCTCGCAGCGGACAACCCTCAAAACAGGGGATCTGTATTAAATCTGTGGTTTTGCGACACCTATGAGGATCCTCTGATCAAAGAACTGTATGATATAGCCGCAGATGGTATTCGTACCGGAAACGCAATACAGGAACTGATGGACGACATGATCAGTTTGATTCCAAGGCCGGAAATATGCAAGCCTGACAGCAAGGGCTACACATTTCTCCCGCGTAATCCGGAGAAACTGGCCGAATGGATCTATGACGAAAAATGCCACAGGAACCGGCTCTGTGCAGTCTACGAAGGCTTAATCCCCGGTATGGATCATTGCGGCCTGAGTTTCGCGGATCTTGCATACAGAGATTCTTCGACAGGCAGCATCCATCTTTTGGAAAACGCCGTGGAGAATGGGAGCATGAAGGCATGGGAACAGATCCTGTCAAGTGTCGATGATGAGGATCTTGCACTGCTCGCTGCCGGCATGTCTCAAAATGGCAGGCACTTTCTGCTGGCCGGACTATTCGATGGGCGATACCCCGCTGTTATAGAGAAATCTGTGCTTTATGGTCCGGACATCCCGACAGATGCGTACGACGTTGCAGATCGTATACTTGAGGAATTCACTCGAAATACTCATAGATAAAGGATCGGTACTTCCTGCTGTAGTAAATGCGGAACCCGGCGCGGTTCATTTCTTCGAAATCCCGTTGCCTGGTCCTCTCATTACTGTCAGGGAAGAACGTATAGTATTCGGCTTTGAGATCTGCCAGTTCCGGCCGCTCCGGTTTATCCGGGATGTACTCCGGCGGATTCTGCTCCGGATCTTTGCCGGATTCCAGAACGGCATCCTCATACTCTTCAAGGAGTGTTTCGTACATATGCAGTTCTTCCATGTCCGTCTGACCCAAGTTTCTGATCAGTGTTCCGATGCGGTACAGACGCAGAAGATGCTGCCTGCGGCGATTCTGAGATGTTTCATCAAATGATGCATCATATGTCGTTATGTAGTTATCCGCCGCCCGGTCATAAGAGATGTTTAAGAGTCCGGCGTCGCGAAGATCCTTCAGATCGCGCTGCAGCATCCGGCGCGAAATGCCGAAATCCTTCATGATATCGCCCGGACCGATGATCCTTGCGTGCGTCAGTGTATAATAGATCTGCAGCTGCCTGGTCATTTTGGAACGCTTATTCTCATCCATTGGCCGGAAACCCTTTACTTTGATGCAGGTTTTAGATACGCTCTTATTATACGACATACCCTTGACGCATATCAACCGGTGGCTGTGATAAGATGGCAGTCAAAGGAGGATAACAAAGATGACCATCAAATCCGTAAAAGCAGAATACAGGCTGAAGGCCGCTGAAAATCTGGAGATCATCCTATCTGTCGATTATGACGCCGAACGCGATCAGTATGAAATCTATGAACCGGATCCCGATGTCGGAATCTATGGATTGAAGGGACGGCTCAAGGTCTGCGACAAGACCGGTGAAGTCTTGCAGATGTGGGATCGAAAGATCGATCTTTCTGCCGCACTGCACTATGGGATCCTGGATGAACTCATGGAGAACACGATCCATGAATGGGCCAAGGGAATGCTGCATGGTGATGCACCCGATCAGATCGTTCCCTATGATGCGGATGATCCCGCGGTCATCTGGCTTTGCTACAGGTTACCGTTCGTCAGGGTCGTAACCGGGGAAAACGCCGATTTCAAGGGGCTGGTCACATTTTCTGCAGAGATCGAAGGGACAGCAGGCGATGGAACTGCCATAAAGGCGACGTTTGCGAAAGCCAAGCTTCCAGCAGTGTGGGTATATCGTAACGGGATCGGCCCCGAAGATCACAGACTGGATCGGAGCAGGCTGGAATCCTTCAGCAACGTCATGAACATCATTGAGAGGGATCGATTTGAAGATTAAGATTCATCGCGGTACTCATCAGATCGGTGGAAGTATCACAGAAATCTATACAGACAGCACGCATATCTTTGTGGATTTCGGTTCGGAACTGAATACGGAGCCGGAGGATTCCACCGATGCGGAAATGATCGATATGATGCAGCACGCCAGATGCGATGCGGTGCTTTTCACGCATTACCATGGTGATCATATCGGGCTGATGAAGCACATTCCGGAAAAAGATGTTGACGGCCACGCGATAAAACTTGGAATGGGAAAAGTGGCGCGCCGGGTCCTTATCAATATCCACCAGACACTCGCCGGATTCGAAGATTCCGGCAAAGAACACAGGGAGTATCTTGACATCCTGCAGGATGAAGAACGGCAGATCGATGTCGAAGATGGTATTCCGATCACTGTAGGCGACATCAGGATCACTCCCGTGCTGGTCGATCACTCCGCATATGATGCGTATCTGTTCATCATTGAGGCGCAGGGAAAAACAGCGGTTCATACCGGAGATTTCAGAACACACGGAAGACTGGGAAAGCAGGTTTTCGAGCGACTGAACAAAGCGTTGTCAAAGAAGACGGTTGATGTGCTCATCACGGAAGGAACCATGATGAACAGGCCGGGCGAGCAGGTGCTCACGGAAGAGGAAATGCAGGATAAAGCTTATGAAATCCTGAAGAAGCCGGAAAACCGGCATGCATTTCTCATCTGTTCATCTACCAATGTCGAGAGTCTTGCTTCTTTTGCAAATGCCGCCATGCAATTGAAGCGCGCTTTCTATGTTAACAACTACGTATACGAGCAGATCAAACTGTATCGCGAAACCGCCGGAGAAGCAGATCCGGCTTTCCGGTTCCGGAAGACATACAAATTCGAGAGCATGACGGCATTCAACCCGAAGCTGAAGATGACACAACCGGAATATATGCGGGAAAACGGCTTCCTGATGCTGATCGGCGCATCAGATGCATATAAAAAGAGAATCGAATACTTCAGTGATCAGCATCCCCTTCTGATATACTCTATGTGGGGAGGATATGTTGAAAAAGGCGCGGATACCTACGACGAGAAGATGGGAGCCCTGTATCACGGATGGGATCCGGCAAGACGTGAGAATCTCCACACCAGCGGACACGCCACGGCAGATGATATCCGGCAGATGATCCTGACCGTGAAACCGCAGAAATACATTCTGCCGATCCATACCGAAAAGCCAAAGATATTTGAGCAGCTTGATATTGGCGAGAATACTGATAAGATAGCGTATTTAAATGACAATGATGTTCTGGAGGTGTAAGAGATGTCAGATTTTGTCAGAAAAGGCGATTACTCCGAAGAAATGATCGCTGATGTGAAAAAGCTTGTGAATGCAGCCAAGAAGATCCATCAGCCTATCCTTGCCATACCCGCCGAAGACTGTATCATCTGCTACAGAGGCGGTATGCCTTTTGTGACCATATATGAAAACCGGTGGGTCAGGTTTTCTGATGCGTATATGAAATATTTTAAATCCGAACCGAATATTATTGATTACAGGGAATACCTTCTGGATCCCTCACCCTCCGGGAAATGGGAACATCTGTCTTGCGTCCTGAGTGCCAT
>JAFZNL010000300.1 GCA_017550925.1 Lachnospiraceae bacterium
ATTACAGAGAATTGATGACCCGGGAGGAAAAGCGGCTGATCTTCGAGCGGCTGGGGGTGGATTATCTGGTGGAATATCCTTTCCGTGCAGAGACTGCTGCAGTGACACCGGAAGATTATGTTAACCGATTTTTGATCGATCAAATGAACGCAAAGCTGATCGTTGCTGGTGAAGATGTCAGTTTTGGAAAGAATGGAGCTGGAGATGCTGCAATGTTATGTAACCTTGTGGGGAAGCATAACAAAGCTATGCATTCTGTAACAAAGATCGTAGAAAACGCTGTATCACAAGAAATCACAGACGAAATCAACGAAAACAATACAGAAGTGAAGATCATTCCGAAGATCTGCCTCGATGGTCAGCAGATCAGTTCTACTTTGCTTCGCAGTGTTGTATCCGATGGCAATATGGAACTTGCATCAAGACTGGCCGGCGATGATTTTTCTATCGCAGGCACTGTGCAGAGGGGTAACCGGATCGGGCATACTTTAGGGATGCCGACGGCGAATCTGTATCCACCGGCTGATAAGCTTTTGCCGCCAAATGGCGTGTATTTTTCCAGGACAGTTGTATATAAAAAAGAGGGCAATGGAATAGCGCTCAAGTCGGGGGCAGATAGGAATAGGGGGGAGCAGGATGTCCAGACAGAGAGAATGTCGGAATCCGGCTTACAGATTTGTTATGGGATTACAAACATAGGCTGCAAACCTACGATTGGCGAGAAGCATCCGCGGATCAGCGTGGAAACTTATCTGTTTGATTTTGATGAAGATATCTACGACTGCATGATCGAAGTACGACTCTGCCATTTCCAAAGACGGGAGCAGCAGTTTGACGGACTGGATGCACTGAAAAGCCAGATGGAGAAAGATGCAGAAGCCTGCAGGGCGTATTTTATGGATAAAAAATGTATGCATCATATGGATGCGGATACAGCTGTTGACGTGTAGTATATCTAAAAAAGGACTACTATATGCAAGATATCGCGGTAAAAGTGAATATATCATGGGATGTGGTCATTGTCGGCGGCGGTCCTGCCGGACTAATGGCTGCGATCTATGCGGCAAGATCCGGTGCAAAGGTCCTTGTTTTGGAACGAAAGTCGGAACCTTGTAAAAAACTGTATGCCACAGGTAACGGAAGATGCAATTTTACGAACCTTGTCATGGACGAAGGAGTGTATCGCGGCGGCGGAGCAGCTTTGGCAATGGAATGTGCGGATACTTATGACAGAAATGATCTGCTGTATTTTTTTCATGACCTTGGCTTGATGACGAAACATATCGGCGATTATGTGTATCCGTATAATGAGCAGGCGGCGGCAGTTGCCGGCATACTGCTTGCGGAGTGCAACCGGTTGGGCGTCACGATCAGGACAGATGCACAAGTGGTTGACATAACGTGCAAAAGTTCTGACAAAGATATGACTGGGAAGAATAGAGTGGCGCAAACTGAGAGTAAGGAAGGGCATGGGTTTACAATAGAAACGCAGACAGGAAGCTGTAAGGCGAAATCCGTCATTATCTGTGTGGGCGGCAAGGCCAGTCCGACTCATGGGAGTGACGGAAACCTGAATAAAGTGATCCGAAAATTAGGTCATGGGATTATCCCGCAGGAACCCGCGCTTGTACCGTTGATGTTTGCAGATAAGAAATTATCAGCCCTTGCCGGCGTCCGTGTGAAATGTGGCGTGACGTTGTATATTTATGGAAAAGGGGATCAACAGCCGGATGATCGGTCGAAGGATTCTTCGGATAATGATCATGACGGTGATAAAAATGTATCCTATCATGAAAACGGAGAGATCATTTTTAATAAAGACAATATCAGCGGAATCCCGGTGATGCAATTATCGCGCTTTGGTGTAGTTGGAATGGCGAAGGGACAGCAGGCTGCACTGGAACTGGATTTTTTTCCGGAGGATTCCAAAGAAGAAGTCGTGGAATACCTGAAAAAAGCATATCACGGGTGGGAAGATCCGGGGAGAAGTGATGAACAGGCGCTGGGATTTTGCCTGCCGCAGAAACTGGCTGCATATTTTTCGAAAGACAGAAAAGCAGTATCTTATACACAAGCAGAACTAAAAGCATTAGCTGGGCGGTTGAAGTGCTTTCGGGTAGCGGTGACCGGAAATGCCGGGTTTTCGAGAGCGCAGGTAACAGCCGGCGGCGTAGACTGCAGGGAAGTAACAGAGCAGCTGGAATCAAAGCTGGTAAAAGGGCTCTTTTTTGCAGGAGAGGTGCTGGACGTGGATGGTACCTGCGGAGGATATAATCTGCATTTTGCATTCGCATCGGGACGGATCGCGGGAGAGGCAGCGGCGAAGCAAAACTAAAAAGTTAGTATATGCTAACGAAATCTAAGGGGAAACGGAAACATATCGTAAGGTGAAATGATTCAAACACTGTAGAATATTGGTGGAAAGAATCTAAGCTTTGAGAATCAATGACAGAAAGAGGAAACAAATCATGAGATTGATCTTCATCCGGCATGCAGAACCGGATTATGAAAAAAAGAGTTTGACGCCGAAGGGCTTTCAGGAAGCACAGGCACTGTCGCAGCGGGTGAAAAACTGGGATGTGGATACCTTTTATACATCACCGCTTCCGCGGACTAAACTGACGGCGGAGCCTTCGTTGAAAGCGCTGGGCCGGGAAGCGATCGAACTGCCCTGGTTAAAGGAGTTTTCTTACTATGTCAAGGATCCGACCACCGGCGCATATCCAAAAATCCCCTGGGATTTTATGCCGGAATGGTGGACAAAGCAGGAAGGATTCTATGACCGGCTTGAATGGTATAAAGAGCCGATCTTTCAGGAAAACGAAGGTTATGAACCGGCGGTGTTTGCCATGCGGGAGGGACTGGACGGCATTTTGGCTGAACACGGATATTTCCGGGAAGGTGGTCTTTATCGTACGGATGATGAGATGGTAGCCGGCGATGATGAAAAGACTCTTGTGTTCTTCGGACATCTGGGAGCAAACTTTGAGGCAATCGGATATCTTCTTGGGATATCACCCATCGTCTTGCAGCAGACATTTTTCCTGGCGCCGACCGCAGTGTCAGTATTGCATGCGGAAAAGAGAAGACCGAAGGCTGCTATGTTCCGTGCTCAGGTGATCGGGTGCACAAAGCATTTGACGGAGAACGGCGAGGCGATTTCCGGACAGGGAGCGTTTTCGAAGATCTTCCAACTATAATGAATCTATTGTGAAGAAATAACTGAAATGAATCAGTTAAGGATTGAATGAACAGGAATCTGCATGGAACGAAGATATAAATCGCTGATCTTAACAGATGAATGGAAAACAATAAAGGAAGCAGAGGAGAATGGCCTGCATGTGGTGCCTTGCCTGCCGATACCCGGAC
>JAFZNL010000301.1 GCA_017550925.1 Lachnospiraceae bacterium
CTCTCCCGGATCCTGCGACTGTCCGCAGGCTGAAAGACCCAGCATACAGCACAGAAGGAGTCCGAATATCCATACTCTTTTCTTCATCGCAAAACTCCTTTTCCTATACTGTTCCGTGCTTCTTTGCCGGAGCGTTTACATGCTTTGCATACATCATATCCAGAGCAGAGATCACATACTTGCGGGTCTCATCCGGATCGATAATGCTGTCAACATATCCTCTGGCTGCTGCACTCTTTGCTCCGTTCTGAAGCGCTGCATATTCAGATGCCTTCTCGCTGATCACGTCAGCTGCCTGGCCATCATACAGGATCTTTGCTGCATCCTGTGCGTTCATGGTACCGATCTCAGCATTCGGCCATGCATAGGTTACATCGCAGCCGATGGAACCGGAGTTCATTGCGATAGCTCCTGTACCGAGTGCCTTACCGACTACCACATTTACCTTGGGAACGGATGCGCTTGCGAAAGCGAAGGTCAGACCTGCAACAGCCCTTCCCATCTTCTTCTCGCATTCGATGCATGCACCGAAGCCATCCACATTCGTCAGGGTAACGATAGGAATGTTAAATGCATCGCAGAAGGAAATAAAGGTCACTGCCTTCCTGCAGCCTGCAGGACGAAGCTTGGTACCGAATTTCTCTTTTGCTTTGCCGTCTTCCCCTAAGATCTCAGCTCTGTTTGCGATAGCACCGACGGTCTGGCCGTTCAGTCTCATCAGGCCGGTCACCATGTAAGGAGCATAAGCGCTGCCAACTTCAACGAAATCGTTGTTGTCAGCGATCTGTGCCAGTGCTGCTGCGGTGTCGCCTGCAAAAGCTGCCATATTGGCGGTAGGACGATTCAGGTCGTCATCACAATCCTCAAGCCTCTCATCTTCATTATTTAAAGGAAGCATTGTGACAAGTGCTCTCATCTGATCATAGATCTCATCAGCGGAGCAAACGAAATCTGCAAGACCGGTTTCCTTGGACTGGAAATCAGCAGATGCGGTGTCCAGTTTCTCGGTATAGTTACCGGAAATGGCGTTGGGTGAGCTGACAAAGAGTTTGCCGCTCTTTTCTTCGATAAAAGTGAAATCTGCAAGACCTGTCAGAACTGCAAGTCCGCCGCCGCAGTTGCCGAATACTGCAGTGATCTGCGGGATCACGCCGGATGCCTGACTCATCTTACGGTAGATCTTACCGAATGCTGCAAGTGCATCGGTGCCTTCCTGAAGACGCATACCTGCGGAATCCAAAAGACCGATGACCGGAGCGCCGGTCTTCATAGCCAGATTGTACAGGTGCGCGATTTTTTTCGCATGCATCTCACCTACGCTGCCGCCCAGTACGGAAACATCCTGGCTGTAAACGTATACCGGATTGCCTTCGATACTGCCGTAGCCGGTGATCACACCGTCGGAAAGTGCCTGCGATGGCTTCAGGTCAAAATCAGTTGCCCTGGCGGTAACGCCGGCCCCGATCTCAACGAAGCTGCTGTCATCGAGCAAAGAGGTGATTCTTTGTCTCGCACTAGAAGAATTACTCATGGTTTAAACCTCCATTATTTGAGTAGATACTATGAATAAATGTATATATGATAGCAACCCAAGAAACGCAGCGGGTTGCTACGCAGTCTTAAAGAGTATAACACAAAAGAAAATTCGGTACAATAACAAAAAAATCTTTTTTTGTGAATACTTTTTGTATACATTTTCCATATGGGACAGCCGGATCATTCGATGGTGATCACGTCTTTCAAGACATAGCCAAAGGACGGTGCCGAGGAATTCGCATTCTCATCATAACCGTCTTTCAGGTCTATGGTATCCGAAGCGTCAAAGGGATTGACACCGATATAATCTCCCACAAAGGGTTTGATCTTATCATTCTTAAATGCCTGGATCAGTTTCTGCACCTGAGCCGCAGCCCCGTCCGGCGCAATATGGGAATTGAGTTCCATCATCTGTACCCAGTCCTGTTCAAAACCGGCGCCCACATCATAGCCGTGGCGATGGCCTTCCACCACATTCTCTATTTTCTTGTCGGTATATACGGCTTTTGTTGCATCCAGCATGTAATGGTTCCAATTGATGCGGGTGCTGATCAGCGAGGTCGTCGGTGCAATGTCGATCATGCTCTGATTGTAACCCACATGATATACCACATGCTCTGCTGCTGCATTCTCACAGGCAACAGCCGGACCAATGGTATCGGAGTGCTGGGATATGATCACACAACCCTCATCGATCAGCTCCTCAGCCAGTTCTTTTTCTATATTATAATTGCTCCAGGTGTCCGAATACTTCACGGTCATGGTCGCCTCGGGCACAACGCTCCTGACGCCCAGCAGAAAAGCCGTATAGCCGGAGATCACCTCTGCATAGGGAAAAGCGCCCACATAGCCGACTTTCATCTGGGACTCGGTAATGTCCTTGTTATCCAAAAGTTCCTGTAGTTTCATGCCTGCCACAACGCCGGCAATATAACGACCCTGATAGATCTCGCCCATAAAGGTATGATAATTGGAAACTGCCGGCTCATCGTTTGCATTGGCGCAGGTTGCCTGGCAGAACTGGATCTGGGGATGCTTGATGGCAAGTTTTTTCGCCGCCTCCCCGTAGCCATAGCTGGTGGTAAAGATCAGGTCGCATTTTTCATCGATCAGCTGCTGGATCGCAGTTTCTCCGTCTTCTTCATGAACATTGCTTTTTACATGGCAGACCACCCTATCACCAAATTCATATTCGATGGCTCTCTGCGCCTGAATGAAATTGGCTGTATAGGGCGTACTTTCATCACCGTCATAGACAAAGCCCACGTCGATGGTTTTGTTTTCGTCGGTCTTATCAGACAGGATAAAATTGTAAAAAGCAAATATCCCAACCACAAAAGCACAGGTGATCAGGCAGATCAGATGAACTTTTTTCATACTACTTGTCCTCGTTCATATATAATAACATTCTTGTATTCTTATTATGAAACCGTACTATTTATTACCCTTCTTTTCACTCACAACATCCGTCAGCTCATGACTTGCCTGCTGGCGCTTGCGCAGCATCTCCTCCGAGATCTCTCCGTCTTCGATCAGCGAAAGCATGATATCTGCGATCTTCGGATCAAACTGGGTCCCACGGCAGCGTTTCAATTCGTTGACCACGTAATCAAAACTCAGATGCTTTCTGTAGACACGGTTCGCAGTCATGGCGTCAAAGGCATCCGCCACGCCGATGATCCTGCCGTAGAGCGGGATATTCTCGCCCTTTAGTCCATCCGGATATCCCTTTCCGTCATAGCGTTCATGATGGAACTGGGCGCCCTCCACCACGTGGTCGATGAGGGTAAAGTCCTTGAGGATCTCAGCACCTCTGGTCACGTGGGACTTCATTTGGGCATATTCTTCATCAGTCAGTTTTCGCGGTGCATTCAGGATACGGTCAGGAATACTGATCTTGCCGATATCGTGAAGCAGAGCAGCCTTGCGAAGGTTCTCCTGCTCATCTTTTGTAAAACCGAGGCGTTCTGCGATCATCACGGAATACTCGGATACACGCAGGGAATGCTGACTGGTATTTTCGTCTTTCGCGTCCACGGTCTTGGCAATGGCCAAAATGGTTTCATTGCCCAGGCGCAGCTGCTGTCTGACCAGTTCCAGTTCCCGCTGCTGCAAGGTCAATGTCCTCTGGATCTGGGTCCGTACAATAAACCAGGTCAGCCAGGCTACTGCCAGCATGGCAACCAGGACCATGTAAACGCGGAACCACTGATGGTCATAGATCGCCGATTCCTTGACGATTCGGTAAGTACTCTCCTCAAGCACATTCCGGTATCTGTCCATAACCTGCAGATGGAATACATATTTACCGGATGGTATGTTGGTATAAGTGATGCTGCTCAGGTTCGACTGTGAGATCACCGTCATCTCATCATCAAAACCATCCAGATAGTAACCTACATAAGGATCCTCAATGGTATAATTGACAACCTCAGGCAGCAGTTCCACCCTGGAAACCTCCCTGTCAACCTGGATATCTTCGCCCCTGTTGACGGGAACGCTGACGCCGTCCAGTCTGACAGTTCCGATCATCATACGGTAGGATGAATTCTGACTGCCGTATTTTCTCGTATCCAGGCTGAAGATCCCGCTGTCACAGGCCATATACAAAACGCCTTTCTCATCCATATAATTCCAGGAGTTTGCTGTCAGCGCACTTGTCAGTCCCCGTTCATGGTCCAGCACATCCGCGGAAACTTCCTCTCCGGCCAAAAGAGGATCATGGTCAACTACATAGATGCCGGCACTGCCGAGAACAAAGAGCCTGCCATTTTGGGTCTGCCATACATCATAATTGTTATAATAAGGGAAATTCATAAGGGTTCTGACCCTGTGGTCGCTTTCCATATAGCAAAGTGAGTTACTGGTCACAAGGAAAATGCCGTCTCCCCGGTTATCCTCCACCATGCGCATGATCACCCCGGAAGGAAGCCCGTTTGCTGCCGTGATCCTTTCCACCACTGCGCCATCCCTGATCACAACAATACCGTCGCCATCGGAACCGGCCAGGATGGATCCGTCTTCCCGTTCCAGGATACAGAGGATCATGGCATTACTCAGCCCGTTTTCATACAAAAGGGAACGTGTGACTTCCCCGTCTTTGATAAAGGAAATACCGGTATCTCCGGCAGCGCATATGGTTCCGTCCTGCAGCTCGATAGTCATACGGGCACGATTTCCGAAACTTCCGTTTTCTTTATCATAGGTTTTTACGGTTCCGTCCTGAGCAACTTCCCACAGACCGCGTCCATAGGTGCTGATCCAGAGATTGTCCTTTGAATCCGGCATGATGCAGCGGATCCGGATGCCGGATAGCTCATCCGCGAGTGGTTTCTTTACCTCGGTTCTTTTTTCACGGTTGATGACCACAAGGCCGTTATCGGTTCCCACATACCATTCATTCTGCCAGGGGGCGATGGTGTTTGTTACAGCGCCCTCCACTCCGGCTTTATTGAATAAGTTACCGAAGTCCGATGCCGCAACACGTAAAAGCCCCATGCGGGAGGATGTAAACCAGAGATTCCCCTGATAATCCTGCTCCATGTTGTCGATGGAATTGTTGAAACCTTCGGTATTGAGCACCTCAAAGACTCCGCTTTCATTAAAGTATCCCACGCCGTCATCAGCCAGCACAAACATGGGCGCGTCTTCTTTGAAGACCACGTTGTTGATGCAGGTTATCCCGTTGCAGACCAAAGTTTTCACCAGCGTATACTTTCCTTCTTCAGACAGTGAAAACTGGTATACATTGTGCTCCGAAGTGCCCACATACAGGTCATCATTTTCATCAAAAGCGGCACAGGTATACATTTCATTTTCGACATTCAGTTCTTTCTTTGAAATATATTTTCCGCTTTTCATCAGATGGAGTATGCCGTCTGATGTGACCGTTGCCACAAAACCGCGGGAATCCGCTGACAGCGTCGTGGCATATCCGATCTGGGGCAGTTCATCCACAATGGTAAGACCGCCGGAAAGTTTCAAAACCTCCATACCGGAAGTGGTTCCCACATAGTAATAACCGTTCACGTCTTTGGTGATGCAGCGCACCGAATTCGAAGGAAGACCGTCTTCTTCCTTCAGCACATTGGCGATCCGTTCGTTAATGCAGATGGAAAGCCCGGAATCATTGGTGCCGATCCAGAGTCTTCCTTCATCATCATTGTACAGACAGTTCACGTTACGAATGGATTCATACTCATCCATCCACTGAAACTCTGTACCGTTATAGCGGTACAGACCGGCATAGGTTCCGATCCACAAAATACCATCCTTAGACTGGGTGATCGCATTGGCCTCACCGCAGGGAAGACCGTTATCGCGGCTGTATACCGTC
>JAFZNL010000302.1 GCA_017550925.1 Lachnospiraceae bacterium
ACCATCACGAGCGGTGGGACGGTTCGGGTTATCCCGAGGGCTTGGCAGGCGAGGAGATCCCCCTTGAGGCGCGTATCATGGCGATTGCCGATGTGTACGACGCCCTGGTGAGCAAGCGCGTTTACAAGGAGGCCTTTGATTTTGAAAAAGCCAATACCATCATCATGGAAGGCATGGGGACCCAGTTCGATCCCAGCCTGAAGGCGGTGTATGAGGCGGCAAGGCCGAGGCTTGAGGCATACTATGAGAACCAATAGTCATGATTCGGCACTCAGTCACGAAGTGACAGTTAGTGCGCAGCACGGGATTGCGAGATGTTTGTGGGGCTGTGAATAATATAATAATATGCAAAGATATCCCGGTCGATATGGCCGGGAATTTTTTTGCAAAAAAACTGTTATAAACTGTTATATACTGTTGACAACTGTTTGATGCTGTTATATACTGTTTATCAGATAGGGGAGAACCCGATCGGAAAACACGGTGCCGAAAAACAATTGATAAATTATCAGAGGAAAAAACATGCATGTGATCATCAATAACAGTTCCATGATCCCCGTTTATGAGCAGCTCATGGAGCAGATCCGCCAGCAGATCATGCTGGGAGAGTTACAACCGGACGAAGGATTGCCCTCAGTCAGAGGGCTGGCAAATGAACTGAGGATCAGCGCGCTGACTGTCAAGAAGGCCTATGACAGGCTGGAGGAAGAAGGCCTGGTGGTCACGGTCCACGGCAAAGGAACCTACGTGGCACAGACCGATACCGGAATGGCGGCAGAAGCAAGAAGGAAAGCGGTGGAAGATGAGTTGAGTCTTGTGGTATCCAAGGCAAAGCTGGCAGGAATCAGTGACGATGAAATCCGCGAGATTCTGGAAATGATCCTGGAGGAAGAGTGATGGTAACATTAAACGAACTGAAAAAAGAATATAAAGACTTTACATTGAACGTATCCCTGCAGCTGCAGCCCGGTGTTGTCTGCGGGCTGATCGGCAAGAACGGTGCCGGTAAGAGCACCACGATCAAATCCATTTTGGGCCTGATACGTCCCGACGGCGGAAAGATCGAAGTGCTGGGCAAGGAACCGAAAAACTTTACAGGTAAGGATAAGGCGCAGATCGGCGCCTGCCTGGCGGATTCCGGTTTTTCCCGCTCCCTTTGCATCAAGGATATCATCAGCATCATGAAGAGCATGTACGATGATTTTGATGAAAGTGACTTCCGGGATAAGTGCAAGGCACAGGACCTGCCCCTGGATAAACCGCTGGAGTCTTTTTCCACCGGTATGAAGGCAAAACTGCGGGTACTGACGGTGCTCCGGCCGAAGGTAAAGCTACTGGTTTTGGACGAGCCCACCGCAGGGCTGGATGTGATGGCCAGAAACGATATCCTGGATATGCTCCGTGCCTTTATGGCAGAGGATGAGGAGCGCAGCATGTTGGTCAGCTCCCATATCTCTTCGGACTTAGAGGGGCTTTGCGATGAGATCTATATGATCCACGACGGCAGTATCGTGCTGCACGAAGATACGGATGCATTGCTTGGCAAATATGCGGTTTTAAAACTAAGCAAGGAAGATTATGGCAAGATCGACAGGAGTTATATCCTGCGGGTAAAAGAGCAGTCCTACGGCTATGAATGCCTGACGGATGAAAAGCAGTTCTACATGGAAAACTACCCGTCCCTGACCATTGAAAACAGCAGCATCGATGAGATCATCATGTTGATGCTGGGCGGGAAGGAACCGGCAGCGTAAAGTCCGGTAGCAAAATCGGAACTGGGAATTGGAAGTGGATTTGGAAATAGATTCGGAGGAATAAATGATGCGTGGCTTAATGGTAAAAGACTATAAACTGATGATGCAGAAGAAAAAGTATTTTGTGATCTTTGCGGTAATGGCAGTCTTTCTGTCCTTCAGCATGAAGGGGAGTTTCATTATTTCCTATCTGACGATGATCGGTCTGATCATGGCGATCTCCACCATCTCATCAGATGAATTCGATAACGGTCTGCCGTTTCTGATGACGCTGCCGGTGAGCCGCAAGGACTATGCAGTGGAAAAGGTGCTTTTTTCCTGCCTGAGCATTTTGGCATTCTGGCTGGTGGGCGGCATCCTGCAGGTGATCGTATCTGCCGTGATGGGAAATGGGTTGGACTTTGCGGCTTTGGCGGCGGAATCCATAGTATTTTTAATGGTATTTTTGTTCATCCTGGCGTTGATGGTGCCCATTGAACTGCATTTCGGGATGGAAAAATCCAGGATCGCCATGGTGGCGATCGGTGGGATCTGCTTTGCCATCGGCGTGTTCGGGCCAAAGCTCATGGTAAGGCTTGGCATTGATCCACGCCCCCTGGCAGCCGCAATAGAAAGTATCCCGCCCTATGTGCTGATGGCGGGCGGGATAGCAGTGACTATATTTGCGCTGTTTCTCTCGATGGTTGTGACAACCAGGGTTATGGAGAGAAAAGAATTCTGATTTGTTATGTAAACTGTGAATGATAATTATGTAAACCTACAGTCCCTTGACCTGAACTTTTTGTTTCTGGGCCTGGGGCTGTTTTTTTGCAAACAGATCCGAAAGGGCATTCGGGTTCTTCTGATCGGTTGCGGCTTTGAATAATTCTTCGCTTGTATGCGCTTTGACCATCTCGGCAAATTCCGGTGAGTTTTTGATATTGTTTTTCAGGATTCCGAGTTTTCTTTCGTTGGCACCGTAGCCGCCGGCCTTACTCTGCTGCAGTGCGGTGCCCACCGCAAGGATCATGGCATATTGATCGGCCACGTCTCCCGCCTGGGGGTACTTGTCCTGACCTGCCTGCGTTTTTGCCTGGGCAAGGGAGCTCATTGCTGTCTGCATGGTGGATGTAAAGAGCTTTTCATCGAGCTTTGTGGCGATCTTTTTTCGCTCAGCCGCATTTTCCTTTCGAAGGTTTTCCTTTGTGATCAGATAGGTTTCTTCTCTTGTGCCAAGGGTCTGGGTATCCTGTGCAAACTCGCTGTCGTAGGTTGCCTTCATCTCCCGGATCTGTCTGTCCAGTTTCTGATAGATATACTTTGCATTTCCGATGCGGTCGCGTCCCTTTCCGCTCCAGCCGGAACCGAGGTGGAGCAGACCGTCATGGCTGTCCATATAGGCTTTTGAAGCATCCCGTGCAGCAGTCAGTTTTTCCATGATCTGCTGATAGTTCATTTGCCGCATATCCTGTTTCTTCAGATCCTGCAGACCATCAATGGCAGCCACAAAATTGTTGTAATCTTTGTGATCCCCTTTGGTCAGGTCGCGGGTTTTCTTGTCGTTATCGAGGAAGTCCTTGACCGTGTTCGAGATCAGAACGGCATCCATGGTATCCGCCATCAGCTGACGCATCAGGTTATGCGATGTGTCTATACGGCCAATGGTTTCAACGCGGTTTTTCAGGCGCTGCTCAAAACGGGGATCCTCCGCACACATATTTTTATACAAAAGCTGGTTTTCAACGCGCTGGATGCGCTTGTCGAGCATTTTGACCTGCGCCTGAGTCGCATCCGCCTTGTAGGTATCGAAAACCTTGTCGGCACCGGCTGCGTAGTTGTTGTTAAAATTCGTCTGGGCTTCAGAAGCCTTCATGATGATCTCGGCGGCGAGTTCAGGTGCTTTTTCCATGAGTGTTTCGGCTTTACTGATGACATCCTGGAAGGTAAAAGTAGCAGACTTGTGGGAAAGCCGCTTAGCTGTTGCCATATATCCGTCACCGTAGCTGTATTCGCCATTGCCGACATTCTTTGCGTTGTTCAGTGCTTTGTATATGGGGGCAAAAGCCGGATCTTTTTTGTCAAAGCCGGGAACCTTTTCCAGATCGGAAAGGAGCTGACCTGCCGTATCGCCCCAGCTTTTTCCGGCCTGCTCAAACTGATACAGGGTGTTTCGCTCCTGTGTGAGCTGTGCGTGGTATTCCTTCAGCTGCCGGATGTCCATGGCCTGAATACCGGTGATGCCGTCCGGCACCTGGGTAAAGGACAGGTCATCTTTGCCAAGATCGATCCGAAAGCGCCCTTTTTCGCCGGAAAGTCCCGTATCAGCCACATCGATGGGGGCCTGGTTGTTAAACAGGACTCTGTATTTTTTGCTTTCTTCTTCTGAATAGGTGGGTTCATTTTTCAGATAGACATCGAACTCTTTTTTCAGGTCAGCCTGCAGCTGTTTGAAACCGGGAGTGCCGGCCAGTGCCTGTGTCATCGCCGCCGTGATCCCCTTGGCCTGCATCATTTTCCGGCCTGCCATGGAAGCATTTACGGTAAGACCCAGGGCCAGTTTATCCACGCTTTTATCCTGATCTGCGATCAGTTCCGCATCCTTGACTTCCCCGTTTTTCAGACGCGTTTTGATCTCCTCATAGGTTTTCGAGGTTTCCATGATCCGGGTATGCTCCATAACGTAGCAATACTGCATGAAAGAATGGATGAAGGCATCCATTTCCGGTTTGCTTCCGTCACCGTTTTCCTGTACAAAGTCATTGATACAGTTTTTCCGGAACATGTTCTCCTCGGCCTGCTCGGGGGTTGCGTGCTCCACATCATCCAGTTTTTTGCGGAAATAATGATAGAAACCGTCGTAGTCTTTGGTTTCCACAAATTCATTGATCTCTTTGTAAATAGTTTCTTTGATCTGTTTCTTTTGATCGGCAGTCAGATTCGGCATTTGTATGATCTCCTTTTTCTGTATTTTTGATTCGCGTTTTTGGCGGGCTTTCCTTGGCTGGGCCCGATGTGTGTTACAACCATAATACCATAAAAACGGGAGATTGGTTGCATACTTTCGCGTTTTTTTCAAAAAACAGAGGGCCCGGGCCTTCGTGATTGACAAAAAGAGGCAGATTGTTTTATACTCTTGCAGAGACAAAGGTGTCCATCCTATG
This sequence comes from Lachnospiraceae bacterium, assembly GCA_017550925.1. GTDB lineage: Bacteria > Bacillota > Clostridia > Lachnospirales > Lachnospiraceae > RGIG7926. The sequence goes on from JAFZNL010000302.1 coordinate 4,895, forward strand.
GGCACCTTTTTGCGAAAAAATGAGGAAACATATTTAGGGCAGTACGGATTTCGTCAGGAAATACCGGATTGTAACGAAGACGAAACTCCCATAAAATTCCAGGAAGAAAGGGGAATACTATGTGCGGAATTGTAGGATATATCGGAGATCAGCAGGCAGCACCTATCCTGTTGCAGGGGCTGGCAAAACTGGAATACAGGGGCTATGACTCAGCAGGCATCACGGTCAGGGACGGTGACAAGCCGGCGGAAGTGGTAAAGGCCATCGGAAAACTTCATAATCTGACGGAAAAGACGGATGAAGGAAGGGCCCTGGTGGGTAAATGCGGTATCGGTCATACCAGATGGGCAACCCACGGTGCGCCCAGCAAGACCAACGCCCATCCCCATGTGTCCGGTAACTGTACCGGTTCCGGATCGGGAGTGGTAGAGTCTGAGGTGGTAGGCGTTCATAACGGCATCATCGAGAACTATCAGGAGCTTAAGGCCAAAATGGAACGTCATGGTTATAAGTTCTATTCGGAGACGGATACCGAAGTCCTGATCAAACTGGTGGATTATTACTTCCATAAGTATAAAATGGGTCCCATCGATGCGCTTGCAAAAACCATCGTCAGGGTACGCGGATCCTACGCGCTGGTGGTGATGTTCGCGGATTACCCGGACAAGATCTTTGTGGCAAGAAAAGACTCGCCCATGATCATCGGCGTCAATGAAAATGAGTCCTTTATCGCATCGGATGTGCCGGCAGTTTTATCCCATACCAGAAATGTCTATTACATCGGCAACCTGGAGATGGCTGAGATCACCGCAGGCAACGTGACCTTCTATAACCTGGACGGTGACACGGTGGAAAAAGAGCCCACCGCCATTGAATGGGATGCGGAGGCAGCGGAAAAGGGCGGTTTTGAGCATTTCATGATGAAGGAGATCCATGAACAGCCCCAGGTTGTAAAGGATACCCTTCGCAAATACATTAAAGAAACGGATAGCGGCCTGGATATCGATCTTTCGGATGTGGGCATTCCCGATGAGGTTTTGCAGGAGTTTTCCAATCTCTATATCGTAGCCTGCGGCAGTGCATGGCATGTGGGAATGGAAGCCCAGTACGTGTTGGAAGAATTCGGTGATTACCAGGTACGGGTGGAACTGGCATCGGAATTCCGCTACCGGAAAAACCGCCTGCCGAAGGATTCCCTGGTGATCATCATTTCCCAGTCCGGTGAGACGGCGGATTCCCTGGCAGCCCTTCGTATGGCAAAGGAGAAGGGGATCAAAACCCTGGCCATTGTCAACGTGGTGGGATCTTCCATCGCAAGGGAAGCAGACTACTGCATGTACACCCTGGGCGGACCGGAGATCTCCGTGGCAACCACCAAAGCCTACAGTTGTCAGCTTGTGTGCATGTTCATCCTGGCCATCAAGTTTGCAAACGCAAGGGGCTGCATGGATGAGTACGAGCACTATCTGAAGGAACTTTTAACAATCCCGGATAAGATCAAAAAGACTCTGGAAGATAAAGAAAGGATCCAGTGGTTTGCAGCCAAGTATGCCGGCGCAAAGGATATCTTCTTTATCGGCAGGGGCATCGACTATGCGGTATGCCTGGAAGGCTCCCTGAAAATGAAGGAGATCA
>JAFZNL010000303.1 GCA_017550925.1 Lachnospiraceae bacterium
ATACTATTTGCGCGCAGGAGTGGTGGAATTGGCAGACGCGCAGGCTTCAGGTGCCTGTGGTAGCAATACCGTGTGGGTTCAAGTCCCATCTCCTGCACGATGACCCCCGAGTTTTCGGGGGTTTTTTCATGCAAACACGCGATGGTAACCCCATGGTAACTGCCTCTTTTTTGCCATTAAAGATTTGAATTAGAAACATATTGCTTTTGATAGCTGCTGTTGCTTCTTTTCCCTGTTCTTGTTGGAGAAATAATAATACTGTTTCGTACAATGGATATCACTGTGACCCATCTGCTCAATGATGATGGCCTCGTCCACTCCCCCGTCAATAAGGGTAGTCCCATAAGTCTTGCGGATCTTGTGCATGGACTTTTCCGATATTCCGCAGTGCCTGCAGCACTTCCTGATGACACCGTCAAACATCCTTTCATGGAACCGGCCGTTTTCATTCTCAAACAGATACTCTTTTCCCTTTGTCCTTTTCAGTATTTCATTAATGATTTCAACAGCCCTGTCGGTGCAGTAAACATACCTGTCACCGGCGCTTGATTTAGGATAATCCTTGACACCTATCACATACTCCCCGTTTTCATCCTTATACTTGGTCTCAGTCCTTTGGATATGAATGGATACTATGCCGTTTTCATCGACTATATCGTCCTTTTTCACAGCGGTCAGTTCTCCGACCCGTACTCCTGTCTGAAATGCCAGCATAATGCCAAGTGAATGAAGGGTATTCTCTTTTTCCAGATACTCCATTACCTTTGTGATCTCTTCTTCGGAGAATACTTCCTGTTCCTTGTACACGATATTCTTCCGAAAAGTATTCTTCGAAAACTGCATATCCCCGAAAAAAGATTTCGCACTGATTAAAGTATACTTCCCTTTGGCAAAAAGCAACATTCCACGAAGGATCGTCCTTAACCCCGCATATGCCTTGGAGGTAAGTTCAAAGTCCGCGATCGTACAGCGAATAAAATTCTCAAGGTATTCCTCTGTCAGCTTGCAAAACTGCATATTTTCTATCTCACGGCCTTTGATGTATCTGTTGTAATCTGCCGCATATCTGTCGTAGGTGCTTTTGGATATATCCTTGTATCTCAGCTTTTGATCAATAAACTGGTAGAACACTTGTTGCACTGTAGGCTGCTTATGAAGCGCCTTTTCGTATTGAATGATCTCTTGTTCCACCGCCTCCTTTGTGGTCCGCTTGACAAGCCGTTTTCCTCCATCCCTGTCAAGTTTTGTGTACCATAATCTGTTCTTGCCCTGCCAGATATTATGGCCTTTCAAGTATTTTTGTCTCTCTGCCATATCAACCTGGGCCTGTAGTGTGGCTTCATCTATCATACCACTTTCAAGGGCGACCTGCAAATATTCGTTTTCGTTGTAGTACAATAGATTTCACCTCTTTTCACACGGCCTTTGGGCCTTATTTAACCATCCACACCTTATTATGAAACGACCGAAAATCAGTTTTCAGATTCCGATGGATCATCCTTTTCCATTTCATCCATACTTTCGCTGTCTTTTGATTTCTCTCGTCTTTCACACGCGCAACACCACTCATTCGTGGGACCAAACTCATCAAATCCGATCATATATCCCAGTTCTTCAAAAAATTCTCTAACTTTTTCCTTATCTATCGAAATGGAATCTTTGTCTCTGTCGTATCTCAGCAATCCACAGTCACCATCCACAACTGTTTTTATATGATATCTTGCTGTCGATTCCGGCATTTCATAACATTCCAAAAATTCTTTTTTCAGACATTTCAGTGAATTATCATACACATATACACACTCATAGAGATCATAATGCGTTGCCATATGCCTAAGCCACGCCACCATTTTTTTCTTGTTTCCTTCGCTTGCCATAATCTTCTCTCTCCTTCCTGCTTAATCAGTAGTTTATTAACTCCGTATTTTTCATACCGGGACTTAACATTACCTCTTGGTTCTATTCAAATCCCGATCTGTTTCGTAATAAGGTGTCATGATCAAATTGTCTTCACTTATATAGTGGTACATCTCAATCGAAAAGATGATTTACCAGATAATGTTTATCTACCCCTTCATGTTTAACGTAGGCGATGAATTGCGATATCGGGAAAAGGATTGGGTAAATTCCCTCTATCTATACTTAGGTCGATAATCAACATGATTCCGAAAAAAAGAGAAAAAAATACAAGAAAAATACAAATTTCTTTTGCGCAAACCCTCTGCGTATAAAAACGCAGCCATTTCGGAGCATTTTTGCAAAAGCTTTGCGGATTGCAAAAAACGCAACAACTCTGCGGGGCAAAAAGCCAGTAATTACGCGCCTTTTGAAGGCAGCAAATGATCTGCGGCGCTTTTATAACATGTCATTTTTGAATGTAACAGACCATATTCCGGGGTGCGGACTTTCTGCGATTGTAAAATGCCTTTATTTATGGGCTTGCAAAACATTTGCGCCACGCAGACGTTCTGCGATGATAATGAAAAATGTGATAACAGGATACGCATGATAGGTGCAGGCACCATCACGCAAAACCGGCTGCCCACGGCATCCGGAACAGGGTATACCCTGCAACCCTATCTGCGATTTTGACTATATTTTCATGACCGGCAACCATATTATTCTATGCAAAAAAAGAGGCGCACAGCGTGCGCACATCTCTCATAGATGCGCACGACATGCGCCTGATTTTCTATTTTCTTTATAATTATTGCGCACATTGTGCGCATCCTATAAATGTGATTTCTTCATCCCAAGCAATTATCAAATAGTATGCGATTACGTATACCCCACACATCTTCATCCAATTCTTTTACAACATTGCTCCCTGTATCAAAAGAATTCTTTTGATCAGGCGTCCCTGATCGCCTTTGCTTCAACGCTAAAACGTTTTTCCCTCATGGATCTAAAAGTACGATAAAAGGGCAAAATCACAAGTAGTAATTTATATCTGTAAAATACCGGGTACGCTGCCGCATAAGCCTCATAATCCTTATTTTTCCTGCTGACCGGAACTGAAAAGCGATACAACATATATCGCGCCTTGCTCCAACCGTTTTTGCGGATCGTATTCCTGACCCTGTTTGTGCATGTGCCATAAGTCCCTGAGGAGAAAACGAAATCAAGCATCTCTTCCTCTTCATCCGTCAGTTTTTCACCCTCAAACAGATGAAGAGATAACGACCGGTTTAACTTTTCAAAGTCACCGATTCCGAGTTTTTCAGTTTCTGCCGTTACATAATCCATATCCAGAGTTTCCTTTTTCAGATACACATAGGTATCAAGGAGTGAACGTATACCTGTTCCGCTGATTGAATAATGCTTATATTCATGGGCGATCATGTACACATAAAAGTCCTCCGGTGAAAAATGATACCCGTATTCGTTCCACTCATCCTTAATCAGCTGACTTTTGATATCTGCATAATACTCCTGCATCTTATCATCATGTCCTTTTCCAAAGAGTGACCGGTGCATCTCAAAATTGCAGACCGGTTTCTTATAATAACAATCATGATTGCCAGCCCCGAAATGCTCTGCAGCGAAACCCATACCCACAAGGATCTCTTTTACCTTGTCCGCTTTTGTTTCATCAAACAATATGTCATGGTCTGCCATCTGACGCATCCCATAGGAAGGATAGTAATCTTTCAGCACTACACCTTTCAGAGGCATGTACCATATCCTTTCCTGCTCCATTCTTTCAAACAGGGCTGACATCTCCGTATCCATGAGACCAAGCTTTCGCATTGCTTTTGCTTTCGCCTGTGTAAATGCCCTATCATATATCCCTGCTGATTCTAATGCGTATGCTACGGCACCGGTCAGCAAATGTATGTATGCTGCTCTGTAAAGCAGGACAATATTCATTTTACTGACACGGCATTTATCCGGTAACAGACCTCTGACGGCGCATCCACACAGATATATGCAATCTTCCAATGCTTTTCTGTATTCCGCTTTTGTCACGGTTTTATCAGCCATTACATTCCCTCTGCCTCATTTTTCCCGAATACCATCTTGTTCAAATACGATCACCCTGTCACAGATAGACAACGCTGTATTTCTGTGTGTTACGATAATAATTGTTTTATCTGTCAGTTTCTGCAGATTATCAAGCAACTCCTTCTCTGTGTCCACATCAAGGGCGCTGGTTGCTTCATCCAGCAGAAGAACCGGTGCCCCGGAAAAGATTGCTCTTGCGATCGCCAGACGCTGCATCTGTCCCTCTGAAAGGCTCATGCCCCGTTCTCCAAGCTGTGTATCCGCACCATCTTTTAATTCCGAGACAAAACCATCCGCACAGGCAATGGCCAGCGATAGCTGCAGCCTTTCTTCATCATGAGAGTCCTGTGGCCTCGCGAACGTTACTAATTCACGTACCGTGCCATTCATCAATACATTGCCCTGTGGCACATATGCAAAAAGCCGCCGGTGGGCAGCTGTCAGCATTTCTTCACTGCCTGTATCATCTTCATAATAGACCGAGCCTTTGTCAGGTTTATATACGCACATCAGTAGTTTTATTACCGTGGATTTTCCGCATCCGCTCTGTCCGGTAAACGCGAGGCACTCTCCTTTTTTCAGTGAAAACGAAAGTCCTTTCAAAACTACGGTCTTATTCTCCTCATGTTGTTTTCCCATATCCAAATGATCTGCCGCAGTTTCGACAGATACGCATTCTGTATATCGCGAAACGGGCAGGTAACCAAAATCCAGATCCCGAAAACCGATCCGATCCATATGCTGATAGAATGTTCCGATCTGGTCCACTGAAAGGATCTCTGTAGAATCTTCCGGAATTTTTTCCGCCTCCATCAGCCGCTCCGCCGATGCAATCATGCCGTAAAACCGAGGGAGATAACCGGTGATATTGGCAAAAGGCATCTGAATCTGTGATATCAGCTGAGTAATGGCCGTCAACGTACCAAAGGTGATCGTCCCCATCAAAATCCCATATCCGCACCAGCCTGCGCCCAGCAGGTACATGCCGCTCATAGCAGCCCCGAAACCTATGTTGCAAAGGTTTGAAAAGCGCTGCCTTTTCATTCTTGCATCTTTGTGGGCGTGCATTTTTACTTCCATATCTGCCTTTGTCTTTTCTTCTGAAGCAAAAGACCGGATCATCAGCATACTTCCGATCCGCTCCTGCAGAAAAATGCGAAGCCTTCCATCTGCCTCCTGTACATTCTTATGAAGGCTTTTGAGCATCTTTCGAAACAGCCATGTAAAAAACACGAGTGCAGCACCGCCGGGTATCAGGATAACAGCAAAACCCGGCTCTAATATCAGGATCATGACCAACGCACTGATAAGTTTCACTACCATCTCTGCAAAACCGGGGATGATGTCAACGTAACCGCCCGCCACTACAACCGTATCGTTGGTAAGACGGTTGAGCCACTCCCCGGAATGCACAGCAGCAACACGCTGATAATCCCTTGTAAGCAGAGTTTCCATAAGCCTTCCCTTGAAACAGTTCTCAAATTCTGCCTTCGACAGTTCCGTCAGCCATCTGATCACAGCGCGCAAGGCAAGCTGGCATATCACCAGCAATATGATCTGAATCATTCCATACCCAAAACCTCTTTGATCATGTTCCACCGCAGAATCTACGATCTTTCTCAAAAAAAGCGCATAAAATACGCCCGTAACACCATGCAGTGCCTGGACGATAGTCAGAATCACGATATATAGTTTTCTGCTCCCCGGAACGATATAGAGCCACCTGACGCCCTGATCTCTCATTTTTTTGTCTTAATACGTTTCACAACAGATTTCCCTCGAAGTATCATATAACGAATGGGAAAAAGACAACACCATATGAAAACATACAGTCTGTATCTGATACCTGAAAGCGGTATTTCTTTACCATTTCTTATAACTGCCGTAAGCACGCCGATGATATGCCTGTCATTGATTCCCCGCTCACAATACCACCGATTATCTCCGCAAATCACATAATCATTATTTCTGACGGAAAGCACCCGGTGTAGTACATATGCCTTCCCATTATCCCGTTTATACAGAGCTATTTCATATTTTTTCAGTTTTTCCGTATAAGTCCCTTCAGGTAATCTATTCCATCTCTTCGGCCTTTCGACCACAAGAAGATCCCTTCCCTGACGGATTAATGGATACATGCTGTCACCAACGCTTGAATATACCAGCCTTCCGTTATGGGCAAGTATCTCTTCCATGGACGTTTTACTCATCTATCGCACCAATCCTGCGAAGCTCCGAGAGCGCTTTTCTCACATCAGACGCGATCATTTCCTCAGATGCATCGAAACGCTCCTTCATTGCAGCTATGATCCGTTCCTCTGTCGTATCTTTTTCTAAGAGTTCCAGAATCGCACCAAGCGTCTTGTTCCCTTTTACCAGTCCGGAAAAACCTGCCCCACCCACAGGTATGAGCAGGGACTCTTTTCCTGTTTCGTGTGGTATGAATTCACTCTTTAATCTCACAGTAATATCCTTTCTCTATCGTAAGGTTCATATTTGGCTCATGGTATTGAATGACAGCATGGCAGCACCGGGATCCATATTACAGGAAAGCTTGAACAGTTTTACATCAAGCCTGTCAATCAGTTTGATTGTTTGTTCCATAACCTGTCTGTCAGATGAACGATATATCTGTTGCAGCAACATAGGGTACACATCTTCTTTCACAACTTCGCTGATAGAATTCTCCTTACCCCGTTCCAATATACAGATTACCTTTAGCGGTACAGCAATGCTGCTGCTCAGTCTGTGTTTTCCATCCCACGGCGTTCCGTACACCACGGCACTCCCGTCATCATTCACGCGAATCAGTGGCTTGTCATCATTTATCATGACAGCCCGTTGGCCTAAAAGTTCCCGCCAAAGCCTTGTATGCGTACTCTTTCCGGTACCGCTCTTAGCGGTAAAAAGATATCCTTTGCCATCTACGGCTATCGAGGAACCATGCATCAGGATAGTATCATAAGATGGCATAATTTCAGCAATCTTCCGGTACACCGCCAGTGTTTCCAGGTATGCATCGGAATTCTCCCTAACAGAGATTCCCTCCGCGATGTCTTTCTGTTCTGACTTTCTTCGTTCATGGTCAATGTCGGCCTGCGTTATTTCAATGGAAAAATCCGGCTTTACCTTATCACTCCCGGATTTTACAACATAATCATCACAGTACAATTCCATATACTGAAACAAAGATGAGATACCAACTATCCGGTCAGCAAGTTTTATGATCATCTTTCCTCTTTTTTCTTCGATAAGCCCATATAGTGACCCTGTCATCATTCCGGCATTGCGGCATCACGGTGCCTCAGGCAGCAGAATATCACCGTTTTCGTCTGGTTTTATCCCATTATCCTCTTCAAGAACTATCTGTCCTTCATTATCATCAGTTCCATTATTCCCGTTGGAATTATCTGATGATTGTGTTGTATTCTGATTACCTTTCTTTGATCCGTTATCACCCTTGCCGTTCCCTTCCGTTCCATCGGAATTATTTTTGCCACTGTGATCGGTTCCCGTTTTTTCGCCATTTGCATCTTTGTTATATTTCTTCTTTGTTTTATCCTTCTTGGCATTCATATATTTCTTTGTTTTACGGGTATTTACAGGATCATTTCCCCCCTCGGCAACAACATAAACACTACCGACAGAATCACTATCAGCAACAACACTATCAGCAGTATCATTATCGGAAGTAACACTTGCAATCACCGAATCGGAAGAACCAGCGGCATTGCCATAACTCTGTAAATCATCTCCGGCCTTTTGTTCCTTTAATGACGTTGTATGGCTTTCTTTCGTCACATTATCATTCTTCAAAGAATCCTCGTTTTCTTCTATCGCATTTATACCGCTATGATCCGGTCCCTCTGTTATGTCTGAGTTATCCGTATCCTCAGAAAACAAATCTTCCGATTCTTTCTGTGCTATAACCTCTTCATCACCTGATATCTCTTCATTCCTTTCTTGCGCGCCGCACCCGCCTGTTACAAAAATAATCAGACATAAAAGGATCGGAAGGATAATTCTGTATTTCAACAAAAACACCTCCATGACTTATATAAACACTACTCCGGATACTATATAAAACCATTAAGGATAGTCAGGGAGATTTATATCGCCACCGCTTGTTGTGATTACATCTTCATTATCAAATTCTATAATTTCGATCTCCAGTTCCTCATACTTTTCCATTTTCATTGCTCCTTTCATCATTCGCTATAATTTGCAGCCGCATAATAATACTTATAGTATGCTGTCATTGCCTTCTTTTTATTCGTATCCAGATTACTGTCATTTAATGCCAGTTTCACGTAGGCCATAGCCGGGGCTGATACTGTTGCAGTTCCATTGTTGGTTTCTATAGTGACGGAATAAGATCTCCCCAGATTCCTGGGCCCGATTTTCTCTGTCGTATACTGATAATACGTTTCACCATTAATCGTTTTAGTCTTATAACCGGCAGTTGTCACATTGACACCCTCTCCTGGTTTTACCAGGAAATTGATAACTGTTTTCGCATTTAATGTCAACGAAAACCTTGCATTCTCTATGCCGGATCCGTCAAGACTCTTCACAAAGTTCATCCACGAAACGTTTGTTCGTGCTGCAGTAATGTCACTATCTGTCAACAGTGTAGCCGGAGCAGGAATCTCAGTATGAGTGGCTTTATCATCCGTCCAACCGGATTGCTGCATGTAGTAACCATACGATTGCAGTGCATTTATAAGATTGATTAAACTTCGATTATTCGTAACGTTCTGCTGGACATACTGGATATATGTCATCGCCGAATAATTGTTCACTACCGTTTCATCCGTACTATAATGAAGCGTCGCCGTAATATCCTCCGCAAGTTCCAGGGCATTGATATTGAAGTTAAAGTATCTGTCATCGCTGCCGGTAATTGTTTCAGCGTCTGCATATTGAACCGTGTCTGTTCTTCCATCCGCCGCTTTAAACTCCATGTAGCATCCTTCCGGATTAAACCCCGCGGGGAACGCAACGCGGAATTTCACCCCGATTTCACCCGAAAGCAGAAGTGCATGACTCCGGAAAATAGGAACTATATCCCATATTGCCTTTACAGTCGTATCTGCAGTCACAGTAATCATACTGCCAGGCATATAAGTAACTGCTTCTGCGTTACCTATATTAACTGACCATTCCTTAAAAACTTTCCCATTTTGTGCTGAGAATCCACATGCCGGAAGTTCATAAGATGAATTTTTTATCACATGAGCATTCGCCATCTCTCCACTGCCACCATTTTGATCAAACGAAATTGTCCATGTTTCCCCCCCAGAAGGAATGATGGTTTTTCCATCAGAAATAGGCTGCTGTGTTATCAATCCCAAAGTATCAAGATACATAAATGGCTTGCTTAATGTCACTGTACCCGGGTAACTGTTGGCTGTGATACTCACATCTCCACCATCCTCATAGGTAAAGGTGATCGTACCATCGGTGGTCTGATATTGAGTATTTTCGATTGAAGCAATACTGTCGTACCAAGCTCCCACAGAGTTTTCCGAAGGATCCGTTACAACTGGTATGTGATATGTTCCCTGACCTTCCCAAAGAGAATCACTCCCACCGTGGCCAATCCCAGACGCATCAGATCCATTTGAAACAATAGTGCCTCCACTGATTGTAATATTTCCGCCGTTAGAACGACGACCACCTCCAATGCCGGCAGCATGATGCGTAGCGGTAGCTGTAATTTCGCCACCACTTATCGTAATATTCCCGCCATCAGTTTGATCATTGGAATCCTCTAAGTTCGCTTTTATGTTCGCCCCGGAACCTATGCCGGCCCCTCCGCCAATCGCTCTGGCTGTCACAGTACCACCGGAAATTGTAATGGTGCCGCCACTAACGTTCTTGCCACCCCCGATGGCAGCGCCTCCGTATGCAGAAAGATTGTTCTCAGCATCCCGTATCCCGAATCCGTTAGCCCAGGCATTAACCTCAGTATTATCTCCTTGAATGAACACAGAAGAAGCTAAAGCATCACTACCACTTCCAATACCTGCACCATTGATACTTCCAGCAGTTACTTTTGCGCCATTCCTGATTGTTACCGAACATGTCAAGCCACTTTCATTACCACTTCCGATCCCGGCACCATCATGACTGACCGCTTCAGATATTGTAGCGTTAGATCCAATAATGATAGTGGTTTCTCCGGAACTCTCTTGTCCGCCACCACCAATACCTGCACCCATCTTAGATGTCGCATTGATTGTACATTTTTCAATCGTAATCTTTCCACCTGCCGCATTCATTCCACCGCCAATGGCTGCGCCGCCGCTTTCGCCGGTATTAACTGCGGTTATCGTTCCACCTAAGATGTTAATAGTCTCGCCAGCTCCATTAGATCCACCACCTATAGAAGCATCGCCACTTGCAGTTGCATTTATCGTCCCACCATAGATGTTGATAGTTCCGCTTTTCCCATTGCTACCACCTCCGATAGCAGCACCTCCATTACTTGTCGCAGTTACTTTACCATCACTGATGGTAATCGTACCACCGTCTGCATTTGCACCGCCGCCGATGGCGGCACCTCCACCTACACTACTTTGGGCAGTAACAAATCCGCCCTTAATGGAAATATTACCACCAGATGAGAAAGTAGCGCCACCAACGGCTGCTGCTCCAACACCACCTGTTGCATTGATTACACCACCGACAATAGTAATATCCCCGGGTGTTACAGCTGTATTTGCCCTATAGGTACCGCCGATGCCCGGTAAAGAAACCTCCGGAGTACCCGTTTCAAGTTTACCTGCAGTCGTTTCATTGTCCGATTGTGCGTAGATGGTCAGGCTCGTGGTTGTAGGCACGGAGATCCCCTTTCGAGCCGTCAGTGTTTTGCCATCCTTCAGGATCAGGTTCACATCACCGGATAAGGTTATACGGTCATTTATTGTAAGGTCGTCATAAACATAATACCAACCTGTACTTAGAGTTACATCACTCTGATCCAGGCATTGAAAGTCAGAACAATTATGTTTACTTCCTGTAACATCTAGATAAGCCGCGGTCGCCTCAACAATCTTATAATTTATTGTCTTTATACCTGTGTACGGGCTAATACCTGTTATCGTGATTGATTTTTCACCGACAGCTGTACTGTCACTCGAATATGCTATATTATAATGCGTTCCTTTTGTGAGCAGAGTTCCGTCATATAAAATCTCCGGTTCCGGCTTGATGGCATCACCTGTGTATGGATACCATGAACGCACACCTGTCGCCACTGCCTGTTCTATATTCCTGGATTGAATAAGCGGAATCAACGTAGAACCTTGGCGTAGAGTTTCCGTGTCTGCCATTTCATGTGTATCAGAATATTGGAAGTTTTTCCCATCAGAAAATGATACGTTGTTGTTGCTGGAAGAACCTGCCATATTGCTACGGGTGCCCCAGGCAGGAGCTGTAATACTGTCCGTTGTGTTTGTCCATCCGAGAATCACGGTACTGCCCACACCACCAATACCATAGTAATTGTCAGAAGCCTGAACACTGCTATCCAACTGCGCAATGACAACACCACCAGTAATGCTTATTGCACCGGTTTTCTGATAGTTTACTTCGTAATTACCTATACAGGTGCAATTCTTAGGCGCTGTTGCAGTTATATGGCCACCATCAATGGTCACAAATCCTTGAGAATGTGCCCCGCCACCAATGGCTGCACTGCCATCCGTATTTTGTGATGGACTTATTGTATCCGCTACCACCGTTCCTCCATGAATGAAAACAGTAGCTTGTCTCGTTGTAGACGTATCGTTCCAATACTTCCCACTACCGATGCCGGCTGCACCTTGCCCACCATGAGCTTCGATATTTCCAGCATTGATGATGACCGTAGCAGAAGCTGCATAGCCGCTACCGATTCCAGCTGCCGATTGGCCTCCGTTTGCGATAATGTGTCCACCGTTGATCGTAACGGTGCCATTTCCGTTGTTACCTCCGCCGATAGCCGCACCAGGTGTGGCATTATTATATTGAGATGTGGCTATGATAAAGCCTCCGTTGATCGTTATGGTACCGCTTTCATCCTTACCTCCGCCGATACCTGCAGCATTTGTGCCACCTTTCGCTGTGATCTTACCTCCGTTAATGGTAATCTGTCCGCTACTACTTTGATTACCTCCGCCAC
>JAFZNL010000304.1 GCA_017550925.1 Lachnospiraceae bacterium
GTCAATACCATTTTTTAAAAATCTTTTCAGATATCTTCCCAGGCCCGGCTCTGCTCAAAAAGCGTCAGGATATCGGGATCCAGGCTTCCTTCGTCTGCCATGTTATGCAGAATCCCGAAGGCTTTTTCCGGCGAAAAGGGTTTTTTATAAGGTCGGTCCTTGGCGGTCAGTGCTTCATAGATATCGAGGATTGTCAGCAGGCGGACTTCCATGGGGATCTCATCGTTTTTTTTATGATCCGGATAACCGGTACCGTTGATCAGTTCGTGGTGCATGGAAGCCCAATTCGGCACATCGGTATAAGCATCCGGGAACTGCACTTTTTCCAGGATCCTTCTCGTCATGATGACATGACCTGATCCTGGATACCGATACGCATAAACTGCAGAGGAACGAAGAGACGATCCCCCTGAAGGTGATGGAATACAAGATGTTTTTGTATCTGGCTAAGAACAGGGGTCGCGTGGTGACAAAGGACGAACTGCTTGACAGTGTCTGGGAAGATGATTTTGTCGGAGAAGGTACGCTGGCCGTACACGCAAGGCGTTTGCGGGAAAAAATAGAAAAGGACCCGAAAAACCCTAAGATCATTCAGACTGTCTGGGGCGTGGGATATATGATCGAATGAAACAGACATTTACCAAATTCATCATAGCCGAATCGCTGATCCTGCTCATCGCCCTGACCGCAGCCTGTGTGATGGCTTTTTCTTATCGAAACCGCCCTGTGGATGTGGTCATGCTCAATGACTTTGTTCAGACAGCGCGGGAGCATATGGATGATCCGCAGGTGCTGGGCGATGAATTTGCGGATGCAGATATCATGCTGCTTTCGGCAGATGGAAGTGTTTTGTACCGTTCGGATGATGATACTTTTGCCGGCATCGCATCATCGGTCGATGCCGCGGGAGGGGATATGCTCTGTATGCCAGTAGCGGACGGGGACCGGTTTTTGGGAACGCTTATCCTGCCCTATCCCGCAAAGGCGGATTATAGGCATCTGATGCGAAGGATCCTTCTGATCACGGCTTTTATCATGCTTATGATCCTGGCATCTTACCTGTCGTTTCTGTGGTATATCAACCGGAATGTGATCCGGCCTTTTCGCCGGTTGAAAGAATTTGCTGCCAAGATCGCACAGGGAAATCTCGATGAGCCCCTGCTTTTGGAACAGAATAATATGTTCGGACTTTTTACCGAAAGTTTTGACCTGATGCGGGAGCAGCTGCGGGCAGCAAGAAGCAGGGAGATCGCCCTGAAGATGAAAGAAAAGGAACTGGTTGCGTCCCTCAGCCATGACTTACAGTCACCGGTATCCGGGATCCGCGTGATCTGTGAGGTGCTGGAAGTAAAAGTAAGGGATGCTTATGTTCTGGGCAAGATCGAAAATATCCGCCGCAAGATAGATGAGATGAATGTGCTTCTCTCGGATCTGTTATCCTCTGCCCTGGATGATCTCGGAGAACTGAATGTCAATGTGGCAGAAATATCATCGCAGGTGCTGAGCCGTCTGGCGGAAGAGCATGATACGAAAAAGAAGGTCTCTGCCGAAAAAGTGCCGGATTGCATTCTTTGCATAGATCCAAACCGGCTTTCCCAGGTGATCGGAAATATCATCGGCAATTCCTATAAATATGCGGATACCAAGATTGAAGTGACTTACGCCTTTGCGGATCGTTATCTGAAAATGACGATCCGTGATCACGGACAGGGCGCGCCCGCCGAGGAACTTCCGCTGTTGACAAACAAATTTTATCGCGGTAAAAAATATGCCGCGGATAAGGAAGGCAGCGGCCTGGGTCTGTACATTTCATCGCAGCTGATGAAGAAAATGAAGGGACAGCTGATCCTGTCCGGAGACGACGGATTTGCGGTGACGCTGTTTTTGCCGCTGGCGTAATGCCATAAGAACAGGATCGGCAAAAGATCGGATTTGCTGCATCATTTTTGCCGGATATGACATGGCTGCGAAAACACTTGCTTGACGGCGCAGTGCAGGGAGAGTAAAGTGAAAGGGTAGCGGAAAGCCCGGTATGAAAATACGGGGCCGGAAAGTATAGATCAATGAGAAAACAAGTACAAAAACGGCAAATCGCTGAAAGGAGATACTGGTGAAAAGGGAGAAAGGATTTACGCTGGTGGAATTGATCATTGTTCTGGTCATTCTCGCCGTTCTTGCGGCGTTACTTGTGCCTGCGCTTTTGGGCTATATCGATAAAGCAAAAGATGAGAAGGATCTGGCTTTTGCGCAAAGCGCCCTGACTGCGGTTCAGGGAGGGCTGACGGAACAATATGCAATATACGGAGGCTCATTGAAACCCGGAAAGAAGGAAGAAAACCTGATCGTACCATCTAAAGAACAAAACGGTGCGACAGCCAGCGGCGATGTCAATGCGACTGCTGCAACCACATACCCGAATGAGTTTGCAACCAGGATATTGAAACTGATCGATCAAAAGGACCAAAAAAATACCACCACAAATAATAATAATGATCCGGTTGTCGTGATGTTCGGCGTGGGGAGTAACCTGGCAGGCAGCACATGCACAATCTACGAAAAGTATACGGTCTATTATCTGATGTATCAGCAGACAGTGGATTCTACACCGCATTTTTACTTTAACGGCTATTGGACTACGACCAATCCACTGACGGACAAAACGCAGTTTTCTGACAGACATACGCCGATTGTAGGGCCGCTTGCGGGAAAAAAGATGCAGTTTTATGTCATCAGCAATAAACTTTCGGAAAAACTCGGACAGGGCACTATACGCGCATGTGATGACAAATTCTGGAAACATGTCGATAGTTTCAAGTGATCTTGCTCAGGGCATGACAAAATAGTCAGCAAGTGCTTACATAGGACTCAGATATCTTCCCAGGCCCGGCTCTGCTCAAAAAGCGTCAGGATATCGGGATCCAGGCTTCCTTCGTCTGCCATGTTATGCAGAATCCCAAAGGCTTTTTCCGGCGAAAAGGTTTTTTATAAGGTCGGTCCTTGGCGGTCAGTGCTTCATAGATATCGAGGATCGTAAGCAGGCGGACTTCCGGTGGAATCTCATCATTTGCTTTATGATCCGGATAACCGGTGCCGTTGATCAGTTCGTGATGCATGGAAGCCCAATCCGGCACATCGGTGTAAGCATCCGGGAACTGTACTTTTTCTAAGATTCTTCTCGTCATGATGACATGTCCCTGCATCTGGGAGCGTTCGTCATCCGTCAGTGTGCCTTTGCGGATCCGAAGGCACTTAAGTTCATCCTCAGTCAGCAGCGGACGTTTTGTCCCGTCTTCATCTTCAAACTCCAGATCTGCCATGCTTTCAATAAAGGAAAGATCTTCCTCGCTCAGATAGCCGGCCTGATCGATGCGGCGGATCGCAGCCAGTTGTTCATCTCTTTGTGACTCTCTGGTCTGATAAGCCGCTTCATCGATGCGGCCTTCCAGCAGAGCAATTTTGTCCAGCAGGTGCATCCGGTCCAGCCTCTTTTCAATCTGATCTATCCGGTCGCTCAGGCGGGTTGCCTTATCCATGATCTCCAGCGGGATGATCAGTTTTCCTACATCATGGAGCCAGACGCTCATCAAAAATGCCCGCTTTTTTTCTCCCTCAAATTGCAGAGGAGCATCCCGTTCCTCCAGCCAGTCCATGAAATTCCTGCCCATTTGCACCATATTGCGGGTATGGTTGGCCGTATAATGGGATCGTTCATCAATAGCGGTGGAAAGCGCTTTTACCAGAGAATCCAGAAGTGCAGTGATCTGCTGGGCGTAGCGGATCTTCAGGGACGCGATTTCGGTGATATCATTGATGAGCATGATGATCCCGCCCCGGGTGTCCTTCAGCCATAAAACGGAGGTCATGACATGGAGCTGTTTGGTTTTTTCACCTGTGAAATACGGAACGGTATCATATTGCTTTTTTTCCGGATCGATAACGGCGTCAAGCAGGGTCTGGTTAAAGAGGTCGTTTTCACTGTATTTATAAAAAAGTGAGGCCAGGGGGTGCCCGATGAGTTCTTCGGGTTGCTTATCCAGAATGGTGGAAATGGTCGGATTCGCATATTGCACGCGACCACCGGGACTGACTAAGAGAACGCCGTCGGACATGCCGTTGATAATGCCTTCCATGATCTGTCCGTTGAGTTTGGAAGTCATGCCGAGATCCAGTTTGTTTTCAGCAGCGATATCGCCTGTATTTTTGTTCATATCATGCCTCCGGATTTATCAGTCGTTTCCCGGTTTTGTATTCATATTGAACTTTATACTACCTTGCACGGGGTTGGATATTCGTATTTCGGTGTCATTATACGATAAAAAAACAGGTTCCCGCAATGTTTTTACACAGGAAAGTTGTTCGAAAGTTGTTGTCGATAGGTAAGAATTTTGGTACAATTTACAGTATCTAAGTGCTTTGCAAGATTACGGAAATAGAAATAAAGCAGGTAATACACATGTCAACCATGATTATTTCAACAGAGGTCGTCAGCGGGCTTTTTATGCTGATCATTCTTCTGGGACTGGTCACAGCGATAAAAGAAAAAACCGAGCTTCACAGGCGCTTTTTCGTTTGTGTATTATCCACTACCATCGGACTGTTTGCGGATGCATCGGATTATGCGATGGAAGAAATGAATATCGTCGGCATTTATCCAAGCATTATCAAGATCATTGCCTTTTCGATGATCGATGTATGCATCGTGTTTTATTCCTTTTATATTGTTTCACTGATCGTCCGGAAACGGAAAATATCCTATGTACCGGTTTATATTACCGCTTTGATCTGTACGGCGGATATCCTTATGATCCTGGTGGGAGCGATCACCGGACGTTTTTTTTCGTTCCGGGGAGGCAAGGTTGTTTACGGAACCTGGAGAACTTATATCAGTGCCATCCCGATAGTGGGTGTTATCATTTTGATGGTCATACTGGCTGCCAACGCCCGGTATCTGGAACGAAAGGTCTTCATTGCGCTGAGTTCCATTATCGTATTTCCGCTGATCGCGTCCGTTATCGTGCTGCTCTTTCCCGGATATGAACTGGCCTATCCGGCAACAGCGCTGGCAAGTGAGATCATATTTATCTACATCCATTATGAGGAGATCACCGAGTCCCGGATCCGGGAAGAGGTGATGAGCCGGATCTCTACCCTGGACGCGCTGACCGGGCTGAAAAACCGCCGCGGGTATAATGAGGCTCTGGAACAGGCAAAAGAGCATAATCGTTTTGGCATTGTTTTTTGTGATCTGAATGCCCTGAAGTATACGAATGACAACTTCGGGCATGTTGCCGGAGATGCCTATATCATGCAGTTTGCCGATATCTTGCGTAAGGTCTTTAGCAAGACGGGTGAAATCTGCAGGATCAGCGGCGACGAATTTGTTGTCCTTTTGTATGATATCAGCTTTGATGAGCTGGAAACGCTGAAAAAGGAGCTTGCCCGCGAGATCAGGGAAAATAACAGGATCGCTTCTGTGGGTTATGCATATGGGGAAAACACATCCATAGAAGATCTTGTCATGCATGCGGAACAGGAAATGTATGATGATAAAGACCGTTATTATTCGGAAACGGGTGCAAAGCGGAGAAAATAAATGCAGCGGATCATGCTGCAAAGCGAATAGGATCGACTCAAAGAGGAGTAGCGCCTATGAAAAACATGGTAAATGATCCGGGCAGGATCAAAGGTCTGGTGCCGAATTTCGGAAATCTGTTCAATGCCGGTTCGGTGATCTTCAAGGCAGATGAACCGCGGGAACTGATTTTTGTGAACGACAGCATCGTAAGGTTTTACGAATGCACGGATCCGCAGGATTTCGCGGATTATGTGCAGGGGCATTATGATGGCCTGATCAATCCTGTGCAAAGAGAAGAAGTTATTGAGGATTTTACGTCGCAGATCAGGGATAAAAAGCAGCGCTCCGGCTATATGTTTTTTTCCGTCACCACAAAAGGCGGCAAAAATATCCGTGTTGTCAATCACTGGAGTCTTTATGAGGACGAGGTGGAAGGGCCGCTGATCTATGCCTGGATGTTTTTACACAGGCTCGAAGATACGGGATTTGAGTTTGATTCCGTAACCGGGCTGTTTACCAAATTATCTTTTGATAAAAATGTCAAATCCAAATATAAGCGATATGCCAAAAAGGAAGGCGAGTCCTGCGCTATCGTTTACATCAATCTTGTCAATTTCAAACTATGTAATATTGAATACGGAAGTGCGAAGGGCGATGAATGCCTGATGGAGATGGGCGACCTTCTGCGAAGGAAGTTCCCGAAGGCTGTCATTGCCAGACTTTCCGATGATCATTTTGCGTTTTTTGACAAAGCGCAGGGAATCAGGGAAGGACTGCAGGAAGTAAAGCGCAGATTCGACGAGGCATACAGGGATCATTACAATCTCATCAGTAAATATGGGATTTATGAGTTTGCTGCCGAAGGAGATCTGGATGTGGAAGAAGCCATCTCCATGGCAAAAATGACCTGCGACTTTATTAAATATGATTTAAAGATTGATATCATGGAGTATTCCTTCCGCCTGGCCAAGCAGGTGATGACCAAAGAATACATCGTCAGGAAACTGGATGAGGCGCTGGAAAATGAATGGATCAAGGTCTATTACCAGCCGGTGATCCGGTCCCTGACCGGGGAACTTTGCGGGATGGAATCCTTAACCCGCTGGATCGATCCCGAGATCGGATTTTTGCCCCCCAATGAATTTATCGAAACCCTGGAGCACGAGCATCTGATCCACAAGCTGGATGCCTATGTGGTGGATAAGGTTTGCGCATATATCCACGGGCGCATGGAAGAACATCTTCCGGTGGTACCGGTATCCGTGAATTTTTCCCGTATGGACTTTGTCCTCTGTGACATGGTGGACATCGTGGAAAAGGCGGTTGAAAAATACGATGTTCCCAGAGACTTTTTGCACATCGAAATTACGGAGAGCATGATCGCATCGGATGAGGATCTGATGGCAAGCGTGATCGGACGTTTCCGGGAGGCGGGCTATGAGATCTGGATGGATGATTTCGGCAGCGGCTATTCGTCGCTTACCATGTTGAAGGATTATCATTTTGATACGCTGAAGATGGATATGCGGTTTTTGACACCCTTTAATGATAAGTCCAAGAGCATTATGCGGGCTACGGTGACCATGGCCAAGGATGTTGGCATGAAAACCCTGGCGGAAGGCGTGGAGACTGAGGAGCAGCTGGCGTTTCTTAGGGATATCGGCTGCGGCATGATTCAGGGTTATTATTACGGAAAGCCGGAACCGATTTTGGATGTGTTCTCTCATTTAGAGGAAAAGCAGATCCCTTCCGAGCCAAGGAGCTGGCGGCATTTTTATGAAGTTGCGGGCTTTACCATCCGGGATACGGATACGCCCCTGGAGATCATAGAAGATGACGGTGAAAACTTCCGGACCCTGTATATGAATAAGGCCTACAGAAGGCAGATCTTTTCGGAAGAAAACCTGGATATGGAGTTAGAGGA